>CALUJT010000046.1 GCA_944321005.1 uncultured Atopobiaceae bacterium
CAGTCGACGGGGTTGGCGAGGACGCCCATGCACATGGCCGCCTTGTTGACGTTCGCGACGTCGCAGTGCGGGATGGCGACGTTGAGGCCGCCCATGTCGAGCGCGGTCGGGAAGTTCGCCTCGCGGTCGACGATCGCCTGGGCGTAGGTGTCCTTCACGTAGCCCTGCTCCTCGAGGACGCCCGCCAGGCGGCGCTCCACGTCCTCGCAGCTGAGGCCCTCCTCGTCGATGCGGACGACGAGGGAGCTGTCAAAGCTCAGATCTGCCATGCTCTTCTCCTTCTCTGTTTTGGGGGCCGCGTGTGCGACCCGTTACCAGACGACGCTCTCCTCGAGCTTCTTGATCGACGCGGCGAGCTTGGGGGCGTCGCACGCCTCGATGTCGGCGGGATCGAAGATGCCGGAGCCGATGCCCGCGTAGGTGGCTCCCTTGTCGAAGTAGGACTGGACGTTCGCGACGTTCACGCCGCCGACGACCATGAGCGGCAGCTTGCCGAGCGGCGCCTGGACGGCCTTGAGGTAGTCCGGGCCGAGCTGGCCGGCCGGGAAGACCTTCACGATGTCGGCGCCCATGTCGATCATCTTCTGGATCTCGGTGGGGCTGAAGGCGGCGGGGACGGTGATGATGCCGGCCTCCTTGGCGAGGTCGAAGATCTCCTGGGTGAACATGATCGGCGAGAGCATGAACTCGGCCCCAGCGGCGATGGCCTGGCGGGCGAGCTCGGCGTTCTTCACCGTGCCGGCACCCACGTGGACCTCGGCGCCAAACTCCTTGCGCGCCGCCGCAATCGACTCCATCGCGTGCGGGGAGTTGCTGGCCACCTCGATGGAGTTGACCTTGGTGCCGACGAGCTGCTCCACGACGGTGAGGACCTGCTTGGTCTCATAGCCGCGGAGAATGACGGTCACCTTGGGAAGAACGAGCTCGCACATACCTGCCTCCTCTGTCCGATTCCGTTGGTGAGATTCTAGGTCTGCATATTCTGTTTTCAAAATTTGGCATCACTTCACAATTTTTGCATATCGACACTGTCAGAGGAATCCAGGTCGGCACGAAGACAGCCCTTTGATGAGACGGTCCGTTTATCTGTGATTTTCGTAAATCGCCCATATTGAGCAGCATCTCATTACTCGATTTGTAATCCTGTGGTAAGCTCAACCTGAAACGATACGGCATATTTGTTCCGAAGTATCACTACTTGAGTCTCATTTTTGTTTGCATATTCTTTTTCTTTTTTTGAATATTATCTGAATATCTGATTCTATTCTTCATCTTTTCTCCATATTTATGCGCAAGAATGTGCCCAACACAGGCCCCCTACGACAGGAGCTGGCATGGAGTTTGGGTCCACAGTCACCAAGCTGCGCGAGAGGCGCGGCTGGTCGCAGGCCAAGCTGGCGGAGAAGGCAGGCGTGAGCCAGGAGACCGTCGCCAAGTGGGAGAGCGGCCAGGAGTTCCCCGGTCAGGAGCAGCTGCTCTCGCTCGCCATGGCCTTCAAGGTCAAGATTCCGCGCCTCATCGAGAAGGACGAGGAGCTCATGGTCAAGGTCATCGAGGGGACCGAGACCTACGAGACGGCCGTCATGGGCATCGTCTCCGTCGTGACCGCCGCCTGCGCCCTCGTCCTCATTGCCCTCTCCCACACCGACCCGGACGCGCTGCAGATCGCCATCCGCGTCACCGAGGCCGTCCTGATCGTGGGGCTGCTCGCCCTCGTCTGGCAGCGCCGCGGCCCGCGCGCGCAGCGCGCCAAGGCGTTCCGCGACGCGCTCGAGGCGGCCGACGGCTCCCAGACCGCCTTCGTCATCAAGCGCAAGGCCGGACGCAACACCGGCAACGTCATCATGCAGTTCGTGCTCGGCGCGATCATCGCCGTCACGCTCATCGTCCTCTTGGGCATCATGGTGCCCGAGTCGCGCCTGCCCTGGGTGATGCTCTAGAGGTCAGAGAGGCTCCAGGTTGACAGATTCCCCGGGGCAAACTGTCAAGTTGGACAACTTGACAGTTTGACCCGGGGAATCTGTCAACCCGTCAGCCCAGCAGCGGCTCGAGGTAGCGGGCGACGCCGGACTCGGTGCAGGGCGGCGCCACGTGGTCGGCAACGGCCTTGACCTCGGGCGCGGCGTTGCCCATGGCCACGCCGTCGCCGGCGACCTCGATCATGGGGAGGTCGTTCCCGGAGTCGCCAAACGCCACGGTGTCCGCGACGGCAACGCCCAGATGCTCGCAGAGCCACAGGAGCGCCGTACCCTTGGTGGCGCGCACGTCCGTGATCTCCACGTTCACGGGTATGGAGGAGGCGCGACAGAGCTCGGGGCGCGCGTCCACGGCGTCCCACACCGCCCGGCGCCCGGCATCGTCAACGTAGAGCACGTTGACGCGGTAGATCTGGTCCATGCGCTCGATGAGCTCGTCCGTCGTCCCCTCGAAGCGGGTTCGCTGGGAGAGGACCATCTTGCGCGTGGCGTCGTCGAGGTCGGCCTCCCAGTAGAGAGGCCAGCGATCCGCCGAGGCTAGGACCCCGTCCTCCGCCGTGAGGTCGAAGGTGATGCGCTGGTCGCGCACGTCGTCGTAGAGCGACCGCACGACGTCCTTCTCGATGGGCGCGCGATGGACGACCTGGCCCGTGCCCACGTCAAAGACCAGGGCGCCACCGCTGCACACGGCAAAGCGCACGCACGGGTGCTCCACGAGCTGCGGGGGCAGCCCGCGCACGCTGCGTCCCGTGCAGGGCACGAACTGGACGCCCCGCTCGTGCGCCAGGTCAAGGATCCGCAGGTTCTCGGGCGTGATGACCTTCTCCGGGGTGACGAAGGTGTCGTCCATGTCCACGAAGACCAGCCTGACCATGCGCCCTCCCGTCGTTGTCGTCCCCTCATGATACCGCTGCCCCGGAGCGGCATGACGCCGATAAGAGCGGCGCGGGCCGAGGCTCTTCTCGACCCGCGCCGCATGACAAGCCTGGACCCAGGCGCTACTTGCTCACGCCGGCCCTGCGCTTGGCGTCCTCGATCTGGGCGAGCTGCTCCTCGCTGAGCTGGATGCCGCCGTGGGCGTGGGCGCCAAGGCCGCACGCAGAGCCGTCGCCGCGGGACACCGAGTCCTCGAAGCGGTCGCTCCCGGTGTAGGGCGCCACCGCGTCGTGCGTCACCGGGTCGGCCGGGTTCTCCAGGCGGAAGCCCGCCTCGCGGTTGGCGCGGTAGTTCTCCTTGGCCACGGAGATCATGAGCTTGATGCGGTTGAGCTGGTTCACCTCGGAGGCGCCGGGGTCGTAGTCCACGGCCACGATGTTGCTCTCGGGGTGCATCTGGCGCAGGCGCTTGATGACGGCCTTGCCCACCACGTGGTTGGGCAGGCACGCGAAGGGGGAGCAGCACACGATGTTGGGCGTGCCGGTCTCGATGAGGTCCACCATCTCCGCGGTGAGCAGCCATCCCTCGCCCATGGTGTTGCAGAGGGAGAGCACCTTCTCGGCCTTGGAGGCAAGCTCGAAGATGTCCGGGTACGGCTGGAAGCGCGTGGTCTTCTCGAGCATGCGGTTGATGGGCTCGCGGAAGCTCTCGATGAGCTTGATGCCGGCCTTGTGGGTGAGGCGGCTCGTGGCCTTGGTGCCGAGCTCATCCTTCATGTTGATGGCGTTGGTCATGCCGAAGAGGAAGAAGTCCACGAGGCCGGGCACGTTGGCCTCGCAGCCCTCCTGCTCGATGACCTTGACCACCTGGTTGTTGGCCGTAGGGTGGAACTTGACCAGGATCTCGCCCACCACGCCCACGCGCGGCTTGGAGCGGTCGCTCTCCAGCGGCAGCGCCTCGAAGGCGTCGATGGTGCGCTGGCAGAGCTGGTAGAAGCGGCTGCGCCCGCCGGAGACCACGAAGCCCTTGGCCTCGGCCATCATGCGCTCGTAGAGGGCGTCGGCGGAGCCCGGCGTGGCCTCGTAGGGGCGCGTGCGGTAGAGCAGCTGCATGATGAGGTCGCCGTAGAGGAGCACGTAGACGGCCTTGAACAGGATCTCGGGCTTGAAGATAGAGAAGCCCGGGTTGTCCTCGTCCAGGCCGCTCGCCGCGGTGAGGGAGATCACGGGGACCTCGGGGTGGCCGGAGTCGCGCAGCGCCTTGCGGATGAGGGCGATGTAGTTGGTGGCGCGGCAGCCGCCGCCGGTCTGGGTGATGATGACGGCCGTGCGGGAGAGGTCGTACTCGCCGGAGAGGACTGCCTCCATGATCTGGCCCGTGACCAGGATCGAGGGATAGCAGATGTCGTTGTTCACGTACTTGAGGCCCGCCTCCACGGCGCCCTGGTCGACGGAGGGCAGGAGCACCACGTTGTAGCCGGACTGCTTGAGCAGGACCTCCAGAAGCTCGAAGTGGATGGGCGCCATCTGCGGCACGAGGATGGTGTACCCGGCCTTCTGCATGTCCTCGGTGTAGCGGACCTTCTCGAAGGCGGCGCTGGCCGCCTCGCGGTAGACCGGCGTGCGGCCCTCGGGCGTCTTGCGGGCGCGCTCGATGGAGCCGTCGGCGTTGTGCACCCCCACGGGCTCGACCTCGCGCACGAGGCCCTGGGACGCGGCGCGGCGGAGCTCCTCGCGCTGCTCGGAGAGGGCTGCCATGAGGGAGCGGATGCGGATGCGCGCGGCGCCGAGGTTGGACACCTGGTCGATCTTGAGGACGGTGTAGATCTTGCCGGAGGCCTCGAGGATTTCCTGGACCTGGTCCGTGGTGAGGGCGTCGAGGCCGCAGCCAAACGAGAAGAGCTGGATGAGGTCGAGGTCGTTGCGAGAGGCAACGAAGCGCGCGGCGCGGTAGAGGCGGCTGTGGAACATCCACTGGTCGACCACGCGGATGGGGCGCTCGGGCTTCATCTTGTGCGCGACGGAGTCCTCGGTGAGGACGGCAAAGCCGAAGGAGTGGACGAGCGCCGGGATGGCGTGGTTGATCTCGGGGTCGTTGTGGTACGGACGACCGGCGAGGACGATGCCGTGGGCGTCGTGCTCCTCGATCCAGCGCAGGGCCTCGTCGCCTGCGCGGTGCATGGCGTCCTTGAAGGCGAGGTCGGCCTCCCAGGCCTCGTTGACGGCGGCGTCGACCTCGGCGCGGGTGATGCGCTCGCCGCGCACGCGACCGTGGCCGGCCGCCGCGTCCTTCTCGCGCTGCTCCACGATGAGCTCGTAGAGGCGGCGCTTGAGCTCCTTCTTCTTGTCGTACGGGATGAAGGGCGAGAGGAACTCCACGCTGCCGTGCTCGCCGAGCTCGTCCACGTTGAGGCCCAGCGCCTGCGGGTAGCTCATGACGATGGGGCAGTTGTAGTGGTTGGTGGCGCCGTCGTCCTCCTTGCGCTCCCAGCGGATGCAGGGCATCCAGATGAAGTCCGGATCCTTGGCCAGCAGGTTCATGACGTGCCCGTGGCTGAGCTTGGCCGGGTAGCACACGCTCTCGGAGGGCATGGACTCGATGCCGGCGTCGTACGTGGCCGCGGAGGTCTGGTCGGACAGGATGACCGAGAAGCCCAGCTTGGTGAAGAACGCGTGCCAGAACGGGTAGTTCTCGTACATGTTGAGCGCGCGCGGGATGCCCACGGTGCCGCGGGGCGCCTCCTCCGGGGAGAGCGTCGGACGGTCGAAGAGCAGCTTGTTCTTGAAGTCAAAGAGGTTGGGCGCGTCGTTCTTCTTGGCGCGGGAGCCTCCGGCGCCCTTCTCGCAGCGGTTGCCCGTGATGAAGCGGCGGCCGCCGCCGAAGTCGTTGATCGTGAGCAGGCAGTTGTTGTTGCAGCGCCCGCAGTGCACGTTGGTGTGCTTGACCTGGAGGTTGTCGATCTCCTCGCGGGAGAGCAGCTGGGAGGTCCCGTACGCGCCGGCGCGGTCGCGGGCGAGAAGGGCCGCGCCGTAGGCGCCCATGCAGCCCGCGATGTCCGGGCGGATGACGTCGCGCCCGGTGAGGACCTCGAAGGCGCGCAGCGTGGCGTCGGACATGAAGGTGCCGCCCTGGACCACGCACCACTGGCCGATCTCGTCGAAGTCGCGCAGCTTGATGACCTTGAAGAGCGCGTTCTTGATGACGGAGTAGGAGAGGCCGGCCGCCACGTCGCCGATGGTCGCGCCCTCCTTCTGCGCCTGCTTGACGCGGGAGTTCATGAAGACGGTGCAGCGGGAGCCCAGGTCAACGGGGCTCTTGGCGGTAACGGCCACCTTGGCGAAGTCCTGGACGGTCATGTTCATGGACACGGCGAAGCTCTCGATGAACGAGCCGCAGCCCGAGGAGCAGGCCTCGTTGAGCATGATGTGCTCGATGACGCCGTCCTTGACCTGCAGGCACTTCATGTCCTGGCCGCCGATGTCCAGGATGAACTGGACGTCCGGGACGAAGGCCTTGGCGCCGCGCAGGTGCGCCACGGTCTCGATCTCTCCGGAGTCCGCGCGCAGGGCCTCGATGAGGATCTGCTCGCCGTAGCCGGTGGTGGTCACGTGGCCGATGGTGCAGTCGGCGGGCATGTGGTCGAAGATGTCGTCCATGATGCGCTGCGCCGTGCCGAGGACGTCGCCGTTGTTGTTGCCGTACCAGGTGTAGAGGAGCTCGCCGCCCTCGCCCACCACCGCGGTCTTCATGGTGGTGGAGCCGGCGTCGATGCCGATGAACACGCGGCCGTGGTAGCTGGTGAGGTCGCCCTTGGGCACCACCTGCTTGTCGTGGCGCTCCTTGAACTCCTCGTAGTCCTCCTGGGTCTGGAAGAGCGGCTCCAGGCGCGCGACCTCGGAGCCCTGAGTGTCGTGGAGGTCCTCGAGCAGGCGGATGGCCTCGTCAAAGGTGACGTACTTCTGGGACTCGCCGGCGAGCGCGGCGCCCGTGGCCACGAAGAGGTGCGCGTTCTCCGGGACGATGCGGTGCTCCTCGTCCAGGTTGAGCGTCACGTAGAAGCGGTGGCGAAGCTCGGAGAGGTACTGGAGCGGGCCGCCGAGGAAGGCCACGTAGCCGCGGATGGGGTGGCCGCACGCGAGGCCCGAGACCGTCTGGTTGGCCACGGCCTGGAAGATGGAGGCGGCTATGTCCTCGGGCTTGGCGCCCTCGTTGAGCAGGGGCTGGACATCGGACTTGGCAAAGACGCCGCAGCGGGAGGCGATCGGGTGAATCTGCGTGGCGCCCTTGGCGAGCTCGTTCAGGCCCGCAGCGTCCGTGTGGAGCAGCGACGCCATCTGGTCGATGAAGGCGCCCGTCCCGCCCGCGCACGTGCCGTTCATGCGCTGCTCGATGCCGTTGTCGAAGTAGATGATCTTGGCGTCCTCGCCGCCGAGCTCGATGGCGCAGTCAGTCTGCGGGATGAGGGTCTCGACGGCGCGCTTGGAGGCGATGACCTCCTGAACGAACTCCAGGTCGAGCCACTTGGCCAGCAACATGCCGCCGGAGCCCGTGATGGAGACGCGCATGGGCGCGGAGCCGATGACCCTGCGCGCGCGGGCGAAGAGCTCCTTGGCCGTGGCACGCACGTCCGTGTGGTGGCGCTCGTAGTTGGCGTAGACGAGGTTGTCGGCGTCGTCGATGACGGCGAGCTTGACGGTGGTGGAGCCCACGTCGATGCCCAGGCGCAGGTGCGCGTGGGAGAAGTCGGTCGGGCGCGCCGGGGAGAGCTCCGCGCCCTCCTGCTTGAGCTCGAGCGGCTTGGCGGCGAGGGCGGCCCTCTCCGCCTGGATGGAAGCGGCGGTCTTACTCATTAGTTGTCCTCCTTGGAGCACATGGCGGCAAGCGCGAAGCTCGGGATGTCAAGTTCGATGGGGCTGTCGTAGAGGTCGCCGGGGCGCACGAACATGAGCGCGGTCATGAGGCGCGCCATCGTGGGGACGCTCTCGCGCATGCCCCCGTCGAGCCAGCGCAGCAGCACGCCCACCTCGGCAGAGATGGCAAACGTGAGGTAGTAGTCGAAGAGGGGCCCCAGGGCGCGCAGGTCCAGACCGTCCAGGGCGCGCATGCCCACGACCTCGTGGACCACGGCCTTGATGCGCTCGGCAAAGGCCGGGTCTCCCCCCTTGCCCAGGAGCGGGCGAAGGTAGTCCCCGCGGTCGCGCACGGCGGCGAGAAGTGCCTCGGCGCCGGGGGCGGGCTCGCCGTGGTCGAGCGCGCGGCGCAGGTCGTCCAGGTGGCTGGCGGATATGCGCGCGAGCGGGGCGCGGAGCTCTGCGAGCGTCTCGTCCTCGATCTGGCGCACGAGGTCCGGGATGTCGCGGAAGTGGGAGTAGAACGTGCGGCGCGTGACGCCGGCGCGCTCCGTGACGGCGGTCACGGTGACGCGGGAGAGGTCGCCCGTGGCGGAGATCTCCTCGGCGAGGGCGCGGCGCAGGGCGCGGCGGGTGCGGACGCTCCTGCGGTCGGTGCTGAGCACGCATTCCTGCATGTGGCGGGTGGTCCCTTCGACGTATTGCACAGCTTGCGTAGTATTGCACAACCTGTGCAGAAACCTTGCGACGCAGGGACAGCCACAGCTTCTCCACGGTGCACGCGTGACGGGGCGGCGTGACCAGAGGGGCGGGGTGACGGAGGGGGCAGGGTGGTGAGCGGCACGTAGCCGCGCTCGCCGTCACTCGTCGCGCTGGAGGCCGCGCTCGTCCACGTAGTCCTGCGTGATGGCGTCGCAGTCGACCCAGCCGTGCTCCAGCGTCACGGTCTTCTCGGCAGGCTCCTCCCCCGCCTCGAGCCTCGCCAGGACGTCGGCGACCGCGGGGCCCGGGGACGGGTCGCGCCAGCCGTCGAAGTTCCAGTTGCCGGCCAGAACCTCCTCGAGCGCCCACGTGTTGTGGTCGAACGCCATCACGACGACGTCCCCGTCTCGCCCGTGGGTGATTCCGGAGGAGTCGAGGGCCACCACCGCGCCGCGGGCCATCTCGTCGCTCTCCGCGTAGATGACGTTGAAGCTCTTGCCGGAGTCGATGACCTCCTGCGTGATCTCCTGTGCCGCGACCGCGTTTCCCGAGGCGGGCTTCCGGGAGACGACGCTCCAGCCGTCGCGGGCCTCGACGGCCTCGTCGAGGGCGGCGGCGTGGGCCGCCTGCGCGGCTGAGTCGGGCACGCCCTGGATGTGCACGATGTCGCAGCGGTCGAGCCCGCGCGCCGCCAGCCACTCGACGGCGTCGCGCGCCTCGGCGCCCGCGTCGGCGACGACGGCCGCTGCGTAGAGCTCCTCGTCCACGTCGAGGGCGCGGTCAAAGAGGATCGTGAGGGTCCCGGCGTCGTAGGAGTCCTTGAGCAGGGCCTCCCAGCCCTCGTTGCTCTCGGGGGAGGCGAGGAGGTACTTCACGCCCTTCTGGACGAGCTCGCGCGCGGAGGTTGTCTGGTCCTTGCTCTTGCTCTCGTAGGCGTACTCGGGGGCGACGTCGTCCCTCTGGTCGAGCGCCTCGCGCATGCTCTTGTCGGTGGCCTTACGGTAGCCCGACTCCGCCGGCTCGCCGTTGACGATGCCCACGTAGACGCGCTCTTCGGCGTCTGAGGACCCGCTGCAGCCCGAGAGGGCGAGAGCCCCCGCGACAGCGCCCGCCGCCCTGAGAAAGCCCCTTCTCGAAACTCCCATGGCACTCTCCGTCCCTCGGTCCCATCGCGCCGGAGCTCGCGGCCGCGCGCGGGCGGGGTCCGGAAGATGTCCCCGCACCTGACATGCTAGCAGGTCAGCCGCGCCTGTTGGCGCTCCATAGGTGCCAGAGCCCGCGCAGCGTGAGCGTGTCGTCGACGCGCGCCTCGTGGCGTATGAGGTCCGCCATCGCCTGGGCGCCGTCCCCCGTCACCACCACCGGCGCCTCCCGCCCCAGCTCGGCCGTGACGGCGTCGAGCAGCCCGTCGATGCGCGCCACCTCGCCCAGGACCACGCCGGACTGCATCGCCGCGCGCGTGTTGCGGCCGATGACGGCGCGCGGGGCGCGAAGCTCGATCACGGGCAGGCGCGCAGCCGCGGCGGAAAGAGAGCGCGCCCCGAGGGCCACGCCGGGCGCGATGATGCCGCCCGCAAAGGCGCCGTCAGCGTCCACGACCTCGAAGTTGGTGGTGGTTCCCAGGTCAACCACTATCACCGGGGCGCCGTACGTCTCGCGCGCGGCCACGACGTCCGCCACGCGGTCCGCACCTATCTCGGACGGGTCGTCGTAGCGCATCCTGAGGCCGGTCCTGAGGCCAGGTCCCACCACGTGCGCGCGCTCGCCGCAGGTCGCCGCAAGGGCGCGGCGCCAGACGTCGGTCAGCGAGGGCACCACGCAGGCGAGGATGGCGGCGCCCGGGACGACCTCACCCATCATCGGGAGCGCCTGGGCGAGCTGCATGCGAGCCTCGTCCGCGGTGAGGCGCTCGCGCGTGGTGAGCTCCCAGGTGCCCACGAGCTCCCCGGCCGCAAAGAGCCCGAGGCGCGTGGTGGTGTTGCCCACGTCAACTGCCAGCAGGTTCTTCTCGCCCGCGTTCTTCTCGTCACGTGCCACGAGGCCTCCTATTTTCTCGCCCCCACCCGTCCGCGGGGTCTCTATACTGTACCAGTCCCAGAAACCCGACTCCCCGCCAGGGGGAGCGGATATTCGAAGGAGAACACATGAGCGAAAGCAGCTCGCGCGCCTCGTGGCGCGAGCAGCTGAGCCCCGTTGGCATTGCCATCGGGTGCGTCGGCTGCGTCATCATCACGGCGTCTTCCGTCTACACCGCCCTCAAGCTGGGCGCGCTGCCGTGGCCCACCATCTTTACCTCCATCGTCGCGCTGTTTGCGCTGCGGGCCTTTGGCCGGCGCAGCCTCAACGAGGCCAACGTCACGCAGATCGTGATGTCGGCCGGCTCCATGGTGGCCGGCGGCCTTGCCTTCACCATCCCCGGCATCTGGATGCTCGGGCTCGCCGACGAGGTGAGCTGGGTCGAGATGCTCTTCGTGGCGCTCGCGGGCACGCTGCTGGGCCTCGTGTGCACCGCTGCGATCCGCCGGCGCTTCGTCGACGAGTCCGACCTCGAGTATCCCATCGGCACCGCCGCGGCAGAGACCCTCATGGCAACCCAGACCGGCGGCGCCACGGGCAGGCGGCTCTTTGGCTCCATGGGCCTCGCGGGCCTCTGGTGCGTGGCGCGCGACGCGCTGGGCCTCATGCCCGCGCTGGTGGCGCAGCTTCCCGTCCCGGGCGTGAGCTTTGGCATCTACAACTCCCCGCAGATGCTCGCCGTGGGCTTTCTCGTGGGCGGGTTTGCCGTGGCGTTCTGGTTCCTGGGGGCGCTCGTGGGCAACTTCGGCATCATCGTGGGCGGCCCCG
>CALUJT010000047.1 GCA_944321005.1 uncultured Atopobiaceae bacterium
GGAACGGAGATCACGAGGTCCGCGTCGACGGGCGTCTCGCGGGCGAGCCTGCGGCCCATGTTGTGGCGCATGAGGTAGAAGCTCTCCCCGTCCTGGACGGAGTCGGGTCGCGAGAAGTACACGTGCTCGAAGACGCAGGACGCGCGGCACCCCGGCGCACAGCCGCGCTCGGAGCGCAGGCCGTCGTCCGAGACGCGGACGATCTCGCCGGGCTCTATCTCGCGCACGAAGGTGGCGCCGGTGATGTCGAGCGCGCAGGTCTCGCTCGCCACGACCCAGCCGTCCTCGCCCAGCCGACCAAGGACGAGCGGGCGGATGCCGTGCGGGTCGCGGAAGGCGTAGAGGGCGTTCTCGCGCACGAGCACCATGGCGTAGCCGCCCTCGAGCATGCGCATCGTGTGCGCGATGCCGGTGCGCAGGCGCCCGGCGCGCTGCGTAAAGTAGCCGATGAGCTTGGCGGCCACCTCTGAGTCCGTGTTGGAGCGGAAGGGGATGCCCATCTCGATGAGCTCGCGCCGCAGCGCGTCGAAGTTCACGAGGGTGCCGTTGTGCGCGAGCGCGATGATCACGTCGTTGATGGTGGAGAGGTGCGGCTGCGCGGCCTCCCAGCCGCGCGCGCCGGCGGTGCCGTAGCGGCAGTGCCCGCAGGCGGCCTTGCCCGGCATGGCGGAGAGGTCGGCGTCCGAGAAGACCTGCGCCACGAGGCCCAGGTCTTTGCGCACGAGCACGGTGCGGCCGTCCCCCACCGCGATGCCGGCGGACTCCTGCCCGCGGTGCTGGAGCGCCCGCAGGGCGAAGTAGGTCATGCGCGCCACGTCGCGGCCGGGGGCCCAGACGCCAAAGACGCCGCACTCCTCGTGGAGCCCCCGGGGCTCGAGGTTCTTCTCGGCACCTTCCCGCACGCTGGGGGGGGCGGCGCGTCTACGGTCCTGGAGGGTCACGGGGATGGCTCCTTCCGTCTTCAGCTTGCGGCTGCGGCGGTCTCTACGGCGTCGGCGGCGGACACGGGCGCGCACACCAGAACCACGCGGCCCTTGTCCGTGTCCTCGTAGTAACAGGTGCAGAGCGAGAGCACCTGCGACGTGCCGGCTATGACCTCGGCGGCGTCCGCGCGGCTTGCCGTGGACGCGCCGAGAAGACCGGTGAGGTAGGCGTGGAAGTCCTCGACCGAGGCGAAGTTGAACTGGCGCACGTTGGTGTCGTCCGCCGTGGTCGGGTAGGCGAGCAGCGGCCTGAGCTGGTAGGTGGCCGTCTCGGTCACGTACCAGACCACCGAGACGCTGTCGAACATCTCCTGTCCCTGCATGTCGGAGACGACCTTGAACATGGAGCCGTCGCGCAGGTGGTGGCCGTAGACGATCGTCTGCGCGTCCACCATGCCGGGGGCCGTGTTCTCGTAGTCCATGAAGATCTGGCCGCCTATGGTGTAGGCGCCCTCGGCGCTGGTGTGAAGGTACTTCTCGTTGTCCGACGCCTGGTAGACGGGGAAGTTGACCACGGTGCCGGGAATCTGGACCCAGCCCACCACCTCGTCGTTCACGGCCTTGAGGGACGCCCAGTCCACCTGGGGCGGCTCCTCGCCGCTCGGAGAGACGTCGACGAACGCCGCGAGCTCCTCGTTCACGCGCTCCTGCTCGGCGTACTGCCGCTGGTTGTTGATCCAGAGCGCGGCGGCGGCCACGATGAGGCCTATGCCCACGACGAAGAGCAGGACGGAGAGCACGCGGCCCAGGCGCTTCCACGCGCTGCGGCTCCTGCGGCCGGCGAGGTCGTAGGGGTCGGTCTCCACGAAGTGGGGCTCCTTGCGGCGACGGTCGTGCCCGCGGCGGGCGTCCTCGGGCTCGGAGACGACCGAGACGAAGCCCTCCGCGCCGTGCGGGATGCTGGCGGCGTGGGGGTTGCCGTCGGGGGCGTGGTAGGACTCGTCCCCTCCGCGCCTGGTGGTGAGGCCGGAGCGGGGGTTGCCCGAGCGCGCCCGATGCTGGGCGGCATGGGCGCCGTCCAGCGCCGCGTGCGCGCCGCGGGGCTTCTCGTCCGGCTGTCTGAAGTGCGAGGCCATGGCTCAGCTCCCGGACGCCCTACGCCTCGGCCATCTGGCGCTTGAACTCGACGATCTTCTCGCGGTACTCCGGCATGGCGGCGCCCAGGATCTGCGTGGCGTAGATGGCCGCGTTCTTGGCGCCGTTGATAGCGACGCAGGCCACGGGCACGCCGGAGGGCATCTGGACCATGGAGAGCAGCGAGTCCATGCCACCGAGGTCGGAGGTCTTCATGGGGACGCCGATGATGGGCAGCGGGGTGAACGCGGCGACCACGCCGCCGAGGTGGGCGGCCTTGCCGGCGGCGGCGATGATGACCCTGAGGCCGCGCTCGGCCGCGGAGCCGGCCCACTCGTGGACCTTGTCCGGGTTGCGGTGCGCGCTGGCGATCACGAGCTCATAGGGGACGCCCAGCTCCTCGAGCTGCGCGGTGCAGGCCTCCATGGTGGGAAGGTCGGACTTCGAGCCCATGATGATACCAACAAGCGGCTGCTCTGCCATGATGCTCCTCTCGTCGATGCATATGCCGTTCAAGTATAGAGCGTGCCGCCGCACGGCGTCGTGACAAAGGGGCGGCACGACAAAGGGGACAGGGCGGTTTGTCACAAACGTAACATGCAGAGGGGCGAAAAAGGGCTATGCTGTCCCCTTGTACGCTGGTCCATCAGTCCGCGGACAAAGGAGAATCCCATGAACACAGCCAGCAATCTGCACCTCTACCAGCGCAAGGGCGGCTACCTGCCGCGCGTGGCGGCCGTCCACGACCTCTGCGGCTACGGCAAGTGCTCCCTCGGCGTCGCCATCCCCGTGCTCTCGGCGGCCGGCATCGACGTGTGCCCCGTCCCCACGTCGCTCTTCTCGGCGCACACGCGCTTCCCCAAGTTCTACATGCACGACACCACGCCCATGCTTGACGAGTACCTCGACGCCTGGCGCGAGGAGGGCATCGAGCTCGACGGCATCTACTCCGGCTTCCTGGGGTCGGCCGAGCAGGTGGGCGCCATCCTGCGCCTCTACCGCGAGTACCCCGAGGCGCTGCGCATCGTTGACCCGGTGATGGGCGACGGCGGCGCCAAGTACCCCACCTACACGGACGAGATGTGCGCCGCGATGCGCGACCTCGTTGACGGCGCGGACGTCCTCACGCCCAACCTCACCGAGGCCTCCATCCTCACCGGCATCCCCTACGAGGGCCAGGACGTGGACGAGGCGTACGTCACGCGCCTCATGGACGCGCTCTTGGGCATGGGCGCCAAGTCCGTGGTGATCAAGGGCATCGTCCACGAGGGCGAGCAGATCATACGCAACTACGTGGCCGTTGTCGGCGAGGGCGCGCCGCAGGTGGAGGAGGTCTCGAGCGAGCTTCTCCCCTTCATGCTGCACGGCACGGGCGACCTCTTTGCCTCCGGCCTCACCGCGGCGATCTACGCCGGCGAGAGCCTGCTCTCGAGCGTGGAGTTTGCCGGGGCGCTCGTGCGCCACGCCATGCAGATCACGCCCGAGCAGCCCGACTACCAGGTGCGCGGCGTGAGCTTCGAGAGCGTGCTGGGGGACGTGACGGCGCTTCTGGGCTAGCGCCGCGCCGGGCCCGGCGTCACAGAGGGCCGCACACGAGCCACACAAGGGCGCCCCGCGGGTCCAGAAGAACCCGCGGGGCGCCGCGTTTCTCTGGAGGGGCCCTCCGGAGGGGCTAGAGGCAGAAGCCGAGGATGATGGCGTCCGGCGTGCCCGTGCGGTGGCCGTACGGGGTGCCGCCCTCGGGAGAGACGACGAGGTACCAGTAGCCGGTGACCACGTCCGGGCTCCTGGTCCACCAGTACTCGCCGATGGCGAGCGCCGCGCTCTCGGACACGGAGGTGACGCCGGAGTCCGCGTAGAGCTGGTACTGCTCGCCCTCGCTGGTGTAGATGCCGTAGCGGCGGGCGCTCTGGTCGAGCGGGCCCACGATCTCGGAGTACGAGGGAATCCACAGGTACTCGGACGTGACGCTCTGGCCGCCGCCGTAGGCGATGGGCAGGTTGGTGGTCTTGTCCACGGCCACGACCAGCTCGGCGAGGTCGGCGGGGATCTCTGCCATGAGGCTCTGGTTGAGCCAGGAGCGCAGCGGCGTCTCCTCCCAGGCGGTGGCGATGCCGGAGGGGTCGACGGCCTGGTTGCCCGCGGAGGCGCGCGCGATGAACGTGATGCCCGCCACGCCCGAGCCGTCGGACTTCTGGTCGTGCCTGAAGCCGCCCACGGCCACCGGGACGACGACACCGCTGGAAAGCTCGAGGTTCTTGGTGTTGTTGGCGTCTATCGAGCCACTCTCCGCGCAGAGGTTGTAGCGACGGGCGATCTCGATGCCCTCCTCGTCGCTGGGAGCCGCGGCGATAAGGGCGGAGAGCTGGGAGAGCTCCGCCCAGGAGTACGCCTGGAGCGTGTCGCGGACCTCGGGGCCGCCCTCGACGGGGCCCTCCTCGGGCTCCTCCTCCGCCTGCTCGGGCTGGATGGGCTCGACGCTGCCGTCTGAGGGCTCCTCGAACTGCGGGGCCTCGACGGTACGGTCCGCGAAGGGGCTGAACCAGCCCGTGGAGACGTACGCCAGCGCGACGCCCACCACGACGAGGATCACGGCAGCGACGGCAATGACGGGGACCCTGTCGGGGCCGAGGGCCTCGAAGCGCGCGGCGGCCTCGTGTGCGGCATCTACGACAGCGTCCTTGGCGCGGCCCGCGAGCTCGCCGGCGCGCGCGGCGACCTCCTGCGCGCGCTCGGCCAGGGAGGGGCCGGCGGGCGCCACGGGCTCGGGCGCGGGCTGGGATTCGGGCGCGGGTGCGGGCTCCGCCGCGGGTGCGGCGACCGGGTACAGGCGGCCGGTCTTCTCGGCCGGGGCCTCATCTTCCTCGGGCTCGGGCTCGGCGTCCTCCGCGGGCTCGGCGTTGGGCTCGGCGGGCTGCTCGGGCGCGGGCGCGGGCTCAGCCTCGACGTCCGCGGGAGCCTCCTCGTGCTCCGAGTCCTCCTCGGGCTCCGGCTCGACGTCCTTCTCGGCCTCGGGGCCCTTCTCGGCCCGAGGCTCCCCTGCGACGTCGGACTCCGGCTCGACGACCGTGGCCTCGACGGCCTCAGCGGCGACCTCGACGGCAGCGGCGGTCTCGGCGGCCTCGACCTCCGGCTCGGCGGCGACGTCGGTGGGCTCCTCGGCCTCCGGCGCCGTCTCCGCAGCGTGGCGGGCGCGCTTCTCGGCCTCTATCTCGCGACGGCGCTTGGCCACGGCCTCGCGGCGCTTCTCGCGGGTCTGCGGCTGAACCGGGGTCTGGGGGCCGTCCTTGGCCGCCTCGTCCTTATCGGCACCTATGGCAGACATCTCGCGCTGGCCGAACGCGTACGACGAGCCGTAGCGGCTCGACGTGGAGTAGCGCGAGGACCGCTGGTTGGAGTGCGGCACGTAGGGCCGCGGGATGCGCGGGGTCATCCGGCTCGCGCGCGGGGGCGGCGCCACGGGGACGAGGGGAACCGCGCCGCCCACCAGCGGGTCGATGGGCGCCTCGAGCTTCTTGGGGGCCGGCACCCCCTCAACGGGCGAGCCACACCCCGGACAGAACCGAGCGTTCTCGGGCAGCTCCTCGCCACACTTCTTGCACTTCAACGCCAGCCCCCTTTCAGACTTTCCCTAGAGGGTAACGTTATCACGCATCTTGCCCTGCGGGCGCTACGAGCTGCCCGAAGGTGGCATATGCGCCGTGGGCTTAACCTCTAGTTGCCGCTCAGGATCTGAACCGGGGTGAAGGAGGTGGTGATCTTGTCGCGCAGCTCCTGCTGGATGGAGTCGTCGAGGCCGGTGATGCGCAGGGAGAACTGCACGCCCTCCGCGGACTGCGTCTTGGTCCAGACGTAGGTGACGTAGGAGGTGACGTCGCCGGTGGGCTTGAGGAAGCCAAAGAGCGTGGAGCGCTCGATGTTGCCGCTCTCGTCCATGTGCACGTTCACGTGGTAGACCACGGTGTTGATGTTGGGGTTGAGCAGGCAGTTCACCGCAAAGGCCTGGGACTGCACGCCGGAGCCGGCAAAGCACTCGAGCGCGTTCTCCGAGTTGGTGTCCGTGACGGTGACCTCAACGCGCCCGGTGTTCTCGTCCGCCTCCTGGACGGAGAAGTCCTCCGGGAACTGCGTGAAGCCGTCGCCCCACTCGACGCCGCCGCGGAGCGCCGAGGCCACGGTGCGCACGGTGACCGTCTGGGTGAGGTCGGCGGTGTTGGAGCGGCGAATGAAGCCAAAGGCGATCTGCCCCACCACCACGATGGCGAGGAACACCGCCACAAACGTGACGGCAGTGCGGGTGATGACCTTGCCCACGTTGGAGCCGGAGGGGTCCTCCTCGGAGAGGGGGTCGATGTCGAGGGAGACGCCCTTCTCCCTGCGGTGCGCCCGCTGGCGCCGGGCGCGCTCCTCGTCGGAGTGGCCGGTGTGGTCGACCGTCGCAAACAGGGCCTCGGCCTCGTCGGCCGTGAGGGCACCCTTCTGGACGCGCGCGAACTCGCCTTTCCTAGCCATCTCTCTCTTTCCTAAACGGGACCCCGGCAAACCTGCCGCCCCCACCACGTTGGTACAGCAAGTATACGCAATCGTCCCCCGGGCGGTGCCGCCGTCGGCGTCGCAACAGGAGCCCTTCACGCCGTCGGCGCACGGCGGGACGGTTAGCGAGGCCAGGCTCCTTCGAGGTTTGGCGCTTCGTGCGATGTAGACGGGAACCCGTGCGGGGTTTGGCTCTTCGTGCGATGCGATTTTGGAGGTCCGCAGAGCAGGCGAACTACAAAACCCCAGTTGGCTCTTCAGACGGAACTTCCGACGCCCCATTTTTCGTAAAAAACGCATCGCACGAAGGGGCAAACCCCGCACGGGTTCCCGCCTGCATCGCACGAAGGGGCAAACCTCGCAGAGGCGCCGTGCTAGGCCCCCAGGCCGCCGTCCGTGAACTGCATCTCGTAGTAGCGCGCGTACGTGCCGCCGCGCGCGAGCAGCTCGTCGTGCGTGCCGCGCTCGGAGACGCGCCCGCGCTCCATAGTGACAATTTCGTCAGCGTTCTTGATGGTGGAGAGCCTGTGCGCGATCACGAGCGTGGTGCGCCCGCGGGCGAGCTCGGCCAGGGACTCCTGGACCGCCTGCTCGGACTCGTTGTCCAGGGCCGAGGTGGCCTCGTCAAAGATGAGGATGGGCGGGTTCTTGAGAAAGACGCGCGCGATGGCCACGCGCTGCTTCTGGCCGCCGGAGAGGTGGCTGCCTCGCTCGCCCACCTCGGTCTCGTAGCCCTCGGGCAGGCTCTCCACAAAGTCCGCGATGTTGGCGCGGCGCGCCGCCTCGCGAATCTCGTCCATCGTGGCGTCCGGGCTGCCGTAGGCGATGTTCTCCGCGATGGTGCCGTCAAAGAGGTAGACGTCCTGCTGCACCAGGCCAATGGCCTCGCGCAGGCTCCGCTGCGTGACCGAGCGCACGTCCTGCCCGTCAATGGTGATGGAGCCGGAGTCAACGTCGTAGAAGCGCGGGAGCAGGGAGCACGTGGTGGACTTGCCGCCGCCGGAGGGGCCCACGAGCGCGATGGTCTCCCCGGGCGCGATGTCCAGTGTGAGGCCGCCGATGACCTCGTCCTCCGCGGTGCCGTCCGCGGCCTTGTATGCAAAGTGCACGTCACGGTAGCTGATGGCGCCCTCGGTCACGCGAATGGGCCTGGCGTCCGGCGCGTCCTGGATGTCCGGCAGGGTGTCCAACACCTCGCAGAAGCGGCGGAAGCCCGCGATGGCCTTCTGGAAGGTCTCCGTGAAGTCCAGGATGGACGTGATGGGCGCGGTGAAGAGCGAGATGTAGAGCGCGTAGGTGGCAAGGTCGATGGCCTGCATCTGCCCCTGCGCGATGAGCCAGCCGCCAAAGACCACCACGGCCGTGTTGAGCGCCCCCATCATGACGGCTATGGCCGCCTGGTAGCGCCCCATGGCGCGGTACATGCGCGTCTTGGAGTCGAGGTAGGCGTTGTTGGAACGGCGGAACTTCGCGCGCTCCACGTCCTCGGCCGCAAAGCTCTTGACCACGCGCACGCCGGCAAGCGAGTCCTCCAGGCGGCTGTTCACGCCGGAGATGCGCACGCGGTTCTCCGTGTACACCTCGCGCATGCGCATGTTGGCGTAGATGTTGTAGAGCACGAGGAGCACCGCTATGAGCGCGAGCACGCCCGTGAGCGGCAGGTTGATCGTGGAGAGGATGATGAACGAGCCCGTGACCTCCACGATGCCAATGAGGACGAACTCGGGCCCGTGGTGCGCGGCCTCGGAGATGTCAAAGAGGTCGGAGACCAGGCGGCTCATAAGGTCGCCGGACTTGTTGTGGTCGAAGAAGTTGAAACTCATGCGCTCGTAGGCGTCAAAGAGGTCCTCGCGCATGCGGCTCTCCATGCGGGCGCCCATCACGTGGCCCCAGAAGATCACGAAGTAGCGGCACGCGAAGCGCAGCGCGTACATGCACACCAGGCCCACGGCCAGATACGCCAGCACACCCATGATGGCGTCCGAGCCCTGGGTGAAGAGGCCGCCCGTGAGCGAGCGCAGGATCTGCGGGAAGGCGAGGTCGATGCCCGCCACCGTGACGGCGGCGATGATGTCAATCACAAAGAGGTGAAGCTGGCCCTTGTAGTAGCCGAGGAAGCGGTGGAACATGTGGCGAAACTCCGTTATGACAAAGGGGACAGGGTATTCTGTCAGGTTTTTCAGCGGGAACTAGGGTAGCACCCGCCGGGCCGCGTAGGTGTCGAGAAGAGCGCCGGCGCCCCGGCGAGAATGCGCCCCGGCGGCCCCTCATCGTGCGCGATAACTAAGTGATAAGTAGAAGGCAAGTAAGAACCGGCGGGAAAGTGCAGGTAGAGAGGTTGCCGGTTCCACGGAAGGGGTCGTTTTGTTCCTGAGTGATAAGTAGAATGGTCCCGCTCCTATGCCCATGCGGGAACATAACGTCGGTACCGTGCGCCGGCCTCGCCATCCTCCTCCTTTATGAGTCCGGCGTCGCAGCACTCCCTCAAAAGCCGCGAAATTGCGACCATGTTCTTCTTATCAGACGGAAGACCGAACCTCTCGCGGAGGCTGCTATTATTCGCCGCCTCGCTCTGGGCGTACATAAGGCACGCATGCCAATAAGCCGCATCCATTCTCTCGCGGCGCGTCATCCGCTCGTAGCCGCTTCCTGAATAGAGGGTGACCTTGGTTCCCGTTTCCTCGCTACTTTCGATACATGGTGCCATCATGTGTGCTTCTTCACACGCGGCAACCACGCGATCCCAGCCCGTTCCACCCTCCTCGCAAAGATCCATCTGCCTTAGCAGGCCGACGAGGCGATTGTTTCGAGTCTTGGGAAATGCATTGAGGACCTTGTTGAGCGGGATGAGGCTCGCCCCCGGATTCGAGAACTCAATTCTGTTCTGATAGATAGCAACAAGCGGTCCAGAGTTCGTAATGGTCAGGTCTTGATGTATCACCGCATTTGCAAGCAGCTCACGAACCGCACTCCTCGGGTACTCATACACAACTCTCCGGAATGCCCCGACCTGCTCATCACGCGCAGAGATGCTAGACATGATATGCGCCTCGGCCTTAGGCAGAGCCAGAGCATACCCCTCGTTAAACTCCTGGTCATCAACGATATCGATGCTCCCCTTTCCTTGAAAGCGGACCACGCGCAGAACCCGTTTTCTCAAACCAGGGAAGTCCCTAAGCCGGCGGGATATCAACAGGGCCCCGAGGTTTGTTATGGAGAATCTGCCGTTGTCCTGTTTGCGGACTATATCCTGCTCAGCAAGAAACGGGACGGCAGCCTGGTACGACATGGGGAAGCGCGCACCCATCAAATCAAAGAAGGCCTCGGCATCCAAGAGGTCAGACAGGTCGTCCATCTCGAGGTCAGACAGCGCCAGACGCTCCTCAAAGTCCGAGCGCTGCAGACGACGCCAGAGCTCGGCTTCCCTGCTAGACCCGGGCACCAGCTCTGTCGTGCTGCTCCCAACGCGAATGTAAGCACGCTTTTCAAAGTAAACGGGCTGGCCGACTGCCGGACGTATTATCGCAACAACAAAATGCAGGCCGTCATGCTCGATCGTATGGAAGTCATAGTTTGCATTTGGGGACAGCATTCGCTTGAGCCAGATCTGAAGATCTTGGTTGCCCTTGGCCTTATGGGCAAGCGGGCTGAACTTTGTGCCCACCAAAGCATGCGTGTCGTCCGCTACGCCCCAAAGCTTATAGGCAGCCTCACGCCCATGATAGGCGGCGGAATTGGCTAGAGCAGAGATGTCTTTGCCTATCCTCTCGCGGTCATTGTTCGACTCCTTGAACTCAATCCACTCCGTCTCGTCGGGATAGCCGACAAGCTGATACAGGAGTTCCATCGGGTCTGCCTCGGCCATAACTCCTCCCCCATATCCGCAATGATAAGTAGATGATAACTAAGTGATAAGTAGAAGGCAAGTAAGAAGAGGCGGAAAAGCGCAGGTAGAGAGGTTGCCGGTTCCACGGAAGGGGTCATTTTGTTCCTGAGTGATAAGTAGAATGTGCTCTTCCGCGAGAAGAGCCACGGCGCGGAAACGCCTCCGGCGCCTACCCTATTACTACTTCGTACGGACGAGGTGGTAGGCGTTGGCGAGCTGCGCCTTGGTGCAGGGTTCCCCCTCGTGCTCGGCAACGTAGAACATGATCTGACGCTCCGTCGGGGTCAGACGCTTGTTGGAGCGGATGGCGTGACATCGCCCTTCCCTGTCACTGCCTCACTCCGTTTCCGTGTGCGCCAGCGCGCACCGCACCACGAGGCGGGCCTTCCCGCCGGAGCCGACGACGCAGAGCGTGAGCCCCTCCGCGGCCTCGTCGCCAACCGCGCGGGTGATCTCCGTGGGCCGGAGGGTCTCCACGCCGTCGACCACGTACGCGAAGTCGTTGCCCAGCATGTCGCTCAGCACCACCTCCTCGCCCCCGGCAAGGCCGGAGAGCGGCCCCAGCTGCGAGCCCCCGTCCCCACCAACGACCACGAGGCTGTTGCCGTAGGCGGTGCCGGAGTACCTGCACGGGGCTACGCCCAGCTCGGCGTCGTCCCACGTTGCCGAGACGGGAAGCTCCAGCCCCAGGGACTCGATCCGCAGCACGCCCAGATACTCCCCGGCGTGAACCTCGACGCAAGGCATGTCCGCCGCG
>CALUJT010000048.1 GCA_944321005.1 uncultured Atopobiaceae bacterium
TAATCCTCCAATCGGGCCCCGGCGCCGTGAACGGGGCGGCGCCGGGGCGGTACCTCTGTCTGCTACTGCTTCTGGTTCTGCTGCGAGAGCGCGGTCGCGAGCTCGAGGCTCCTGGCGCACCACGCGGCGAGGCGCGGCCTCGCGCGCTCCTCCATGATGGTGTGCGCGGTGCTGAGCAGTGGCTCTTTGGCGAGGTGCGAGTAGAAGGCCCTTTCGAGCAGCCAGAACGCCTGCTCCGCCGACGTGCCGGGGAGGCTGTCGTCCTCGACGGGCTCGAGCGCCTCGATGTCGAGGAGGCCGCGGATCGCCTTGTGGCTGACGGCGTGCGGGTAGATGACGCTCTCGTTGCTCTTGACGGCGAGCGGGCGCCCCGCAGGGAGCGAGGCGCTCTCGCGCTGGAGCAAGAGGAGGGCCTTGAACTCGTCGAGGCGTTCGGCGCGGAAGGCGATCTCGAACTGCTTCGAGCACGTGGTGCCGATGGGGCCCAGCAGCTCGCCGGTCTGCCTATGAACCATGATGAACCCCGTCGGGAGGCGCTCGTGCCCGCAGATGCAGTTGATCGACAGGTCCCAGTGCCCGAGGGTGTCGAACGCGCAGGCGGGGGCCCAGAGGCGCATGGCATCGACGAACTGGTCGATGTCCATGCAGGCGGGCAGATCCGGAAGGCCGAGCGCGCGTGCGAGGATCTTGCGAGCGCAAGGGGAGAATTCGGAGGCGGTCATGACGCTTGAATACATTTACATCGCCCTTCTTCTTGGAAAGAGTGGTGCGGCGGACCTATGAGATGCCGCCGCACCTGGTGGAAACTGATGGCTAATCGTTTGCGGTAGCAGGGGCGCCGTCAGATGAGGCGCCGCCGTAGAACCACCGCTTGGTGGTCGGCTGCCCTTTGTACCGCTTGCGGGCCGCGCGGAGGCGGGGCCAGCGGTTCTGGAGCTCCGCGTCGAACTCGCCCCTGGTCAGGGGCTTTTCTCCGGAAGCCGAGCACCAGGTCGAATAATTCAGGTACGTCGTGGTGCAGGGCTCGCCGTTGAGGTCCGCCGGCTGCACATCCGAGTCGTCCGCCCACTGCTCCACCGTGGAGCTCAGCGCGATGATGCCGCCGAGGGCGGCGTCGCCATCGGGGCAGGGCGTCGGTCCCTGCGCGAGCAGGCGCCTGAGCCCGGAGACGGCGTGCACGAGCAGGGCGGGCATGCCGTCATCGGTCACGATGTCATCGAGCGGGTTCGGCCCGTTCTTGGGGAACTGCCGCTTCAGCGGGATAACGACCGGGCGGCGTTGGAGCCCTGAGTCCACGAGGAACGGAGGCACCTTGTTGGCCGCCAGGATGACCGTCGCGTACGGCTTGAACTCGACGAGAGGGCCGTTCTTCGTGTCGCTCGACACCGTGTCGCCCGTGACGACGCGCTTGAGGACGCTGAGCGAACTCTGGTCCGGGCGCGTGCTGGGCGCGTCGGTCGAGCCGACGACGAGCTTGCCGGCGATGTTCGCGGCCATGAAGCGCTGCCCGTACGCCTGGATGTCGAGCGCGAGCGAGTTCTTCCCGCCCACCTCGGCGAAGCAGAGCTCGGCGAGGGTCGACTTGCCGTTCGAGGCGTCGCCCCTCGGGACGGGGGCCATGCCGACGATGATGAACATGCAGGAGAGCTTTCCGCGATAAAGCGCCGCGCCGAGCATCTCCTCGATGCGGGCGCGCACGCTCGGGTCGTCCGCTGCGGTGGAATCGAGGTAGCCCTCGACCGCAGCGGACGTCGCTGCGCGATCCCAACACCACGGGATCTGGTTGGGGACCAGGAGGTCGGGCGAGGTTTCGAGCAGCTTGAGCGTCTCGACGTCGAGGACGCCGTTCTTGAAGGCGATATAGCGCGAAGGGGCATAGCGCCCCTCCGGTGCGAGGAGCGACACGAGGTCGCGGATCTCGTTGCGGTTGGCCCTCGTCGTGCGACGGTCGAGCGCGACGATCAACTCGTCGAGCTTGCGGTCGCCCGCATGCCAGATGCCGCCGGTGAAGAAGTGAACGATGTCGTCGACGAGGCATGCGTGGTACGTCCCGATGATCTTCTCGGCGATGGATACGATATCAACCTTATCCACGGCCGCTCACCTCCCCGAAGCGCGGCGCCCCCACGTCGGGGAGCAGCGCGGCTTTCGCGGCGATGTCCTCGCCGGGCTCGTGGGCGCATGCGTTCTCGACGATGCGGAGAACCTCCGAACCACCGAGGCGAGGCCGGCAGAGCACGTGGTTGTAGCTCGCGGTCATGACCGCGACGTCCTGCGGGGTGCCGCCTCGCGCGCGGATGTGGCATGCGTAGCGATAGCAGGCGTCGTTGCGACCGCCCTTGCCAACGATGAGGTCGAGGCCGCGGATCTTCTTCTGTTCCTCGGAGCCCTTGCCCCGGATCGTCGCGATGAGCTTCAGCACGCGCTCGTCGGCGGTCGCGATGTCGACTTCCCCGGGGCCGCGCCCGGGCAGGAAGCGATACCCGCTACCGCCCTCCAGCACGGACGGCGGGGCGACGACGTAGCCGCCCTCGCCGCGGATGTCGACCCCCAGCCTGGGGTTGGTCGAGTTGCGCGGCAGCGGGACGTCGCTCGGCACGCGGTAGTACAGGTGCGTGCCCCCCGAGCCCGTGCGGACCGTGAGCGTTTCGCCCAGCTTGCCCTCGGCGCGCTCGAAGGCGCGCATGAACTTGCGGCCGTCCACGCCATGGTTGTCGACGTCGATGACGGCGAGGTCGTAGGACGCGCTGCCCGTCATCACCCCGATGTTGGCATTAGGATGCTCCTCGAGGTACTTGACGAGGCGGTCGTAGGTCCACTCACCGTGGGCCCAGGGCCCGGTGGGGGTTTTCCCGCCGGGCACCAGGGGAAGCAGCGCGAGGCCGAGCCTGATGAGCTGCTTCGCGGATTCGACCTTCTCCGCGCTAGTCATCGCAGCCATCGCCCCACAGGTCGTCGGCATCGTGCTCCTCGTCACCGTCGTCGGTGAACGAGAGCGGGATGCCGGGCGAGTAGGGAGCGCGCGTGCCGCCCAGGTCGATGTCGCCCGGGATACGGTACGAGCCGGTCGCCATGGCGTCCGCTGGAATGAGCGTGAAGTTCGGCATGGAGCCGACCTCGCCGCGGCTATCGTGCTTCTCTTTGTAGTTCACCGTGAAACCGAGACGCTTACCGACGTAGTCGGACGCATCGCTGTTCCAGGTTTCGAAGGGATTGAAGCCGGGGTTGTAGCTCCCGATCGCCGCGAGGTCGAGCTTCAGACGCTGGATGCGCTCGGGCTCGAAGCTGAGATACAGCATGTGCACGTAGCTGGGGGCATCGGGGCGCTTCTCGAAGAACCCGCCTTGCGGGCCCTCGGCGACGTCGATGATGAACTCGGCGCGCCTCTTCTCCGCGTTCGCGCGCACCTCGGTGATGATACCGAGGTATGCGCCGCGGGGAAGGAGGTTCGCCTTCGGATCGGTCTCGATGGCACCGAAATCGATGATGCCGAGGCCGAATTTACTCATCTTGGCGGGCGTGGGACCGCCCGCGGGCGCAGACGCGCCGAAAGGTGTAGAATCAATCATGATTCTGACTCCTTACCTTCTTGTGATGGGTATTTCTATGCGATTGTCAAGGAGCTCGGTTTCACTGGGCGGTTTTGGAGATTGGCCCTCCGAGACCGCCACAGCTTTCATGGGTTCGGTTGGCCCATGGGGCGTGATTCGCGCCGCGCCCAGCGCCTGATGTGCCTCGCTAGTCGAGGTCGAACTGCTTGAGCAGCGCATCACGGTTGATGCGCCACAGGCTGGCGACGCGCACAGCTTTGATTTCGCCCTTCTCGCACAGCCTGGTTACCGTGCGCGGGGTCACCTTGAGTAGGCGCGCCGCCTGCGATGTCGTAAGCAGCTGAGGCAGAGCCTCAACAGCGCGGGCTTTGCTATCGCCCAGCAGGCCCGTATGAATGTAGTTACGGGGCTGCGTGTCCACACTGTTCTCTGCCATGGTCTCCTCCTTTCTATTGGTTCCGGCTGGTTTCCGGCCCGTTTTTCTTCGCGGGCCGCCTGCGTCCGAGGGGGTGCTCCCTGTCGGATGAGCACACTGTATTCCGATGAGAAAGCCATGTCTAGCTGCGAAAACGTCGCATTATGGCGAGAGGGAAAAGAGTTGTGTGCCGGGAGCCCCAAGTCTTTTCGCCTTCTCGAGACTTATCGGGAAGCGCGAGAGGAAAGCGAAAAAAGGCATCGAGAATGCGCAGGATGGAAATATCTAAAGTTTCTTCTGCGATTTTGCTTTTTGAGGCGCCATTGCCTCGTTGGCTACACATCTCCTACACATATTGGATTTCGCCGCGCTTACTTAGATACAAACGCGAGACCCGCATGCCTTCCTGAAGAATTCATGCGGGCCTCGCGTTTGCGTAAGGACAGGATGTTCGTTTAGCTCTGGTTGTCGTTCGATGCGTTTAGTCTTTCTTGCGATCAAGACCAAGGCCGCCGACGTACTCGTCGAGCACGATGGAGGCGGTGACATCCCCCTCGGCACCCGTAATAAGCCCCTTCAGATTGAAGTCAGTGACTCCTGAAATTGCTTCTGATTTGTTGTTCAAGTTTTCGTCTTCATCATTCTCGGATAACGGTGCTCTAGCCGATATTTCTGCGGCCAGAGTTGACCGCACCTGCTCTTGATTGGATATCAGGGCGCACAGGTCTCGCTGCCCGGGGTGCCTACCGTATGTTGTTCTATACATCCCTCGTATGAGTAAATTGAGGTGGTCCGTCTCGGGGAGATTGGGCCATTCGAGTTCAGGTCTAGCTTCAATCTGTTTATCATTAGCTTGGAATTGTTGCCGAATAAGCAAGAGGTGTGCTTCCTGAAGGAGGTGCTCCCGGTCATTGGCATTGAGGATCTGGATAGCCTCCACCAAGACGCGCGCTGAATACTCTTTTGAAAGTGCCTCCGCGTACTCCTCGTCTTCGGGGTTGTCTAAAAGCAGTCCCTGGAGTGTGCAGTATGCCGAGCTCTTTTCCTTCAGTCTGTCCAAGGCTTCTCTGCTTTGGCGTTCGGGCTCCTCTTCATCATCGGCTACATCGTCTGAGGGATTTTCGATTTCAAAAATCTGGCGCTCGACATCGAAAATCTCGTATTCGAGCCAGCTGAGTAGAGCTTCATAGTTCTGAAGCGAAATTGAGTGAGGTTCGCGCAGAATATTTTGCGCGGTCTTGAGCGATGGTAGTTCGCTCGTGTGATCCGGACTGTCAATTCGGTATTCGGCGGCTAGGACATTCTGTAGGACCCCGGTGAGTTCGCGTCCCGATTTGCCGGAGAATGCGGCGAGGGCATCCCTCATCGCGCTCCTATACTTCTCAGGTTCGATACTGTCGGACAGCGGCCCTCTCATGCCGCCCTTGCGGTGTCGAGTTGCGGGCCTTCCCATTTTATGGTGTGCGCGGTATTTTCGATACGCTTCTGCAAACTCATCCGTAAGCGGCTGCATGCCTTCGCGCCCAAGAACTCCCATGATTCCCCCTACTGTCCGTTATCGATCGAAGTGCTGCCGAGTTCGAGCATGTCCTCGGGAATCGGACCGCTTGCAATCTCCTCCGTCGCGCGTTCCATGGCGCGGCGCTTCGCCTCGGCATCGGCATTCGCATAGATGTTTAGAGTCATAGCGGCGTTGGCATGACCTAGGATGCTCGAAACGCTCTTGACATCGGCGCCTGATTTGATCGCCGCGGTGGCGAACGTGTGCCTGAGGTCGTGGAATGCGGGAGGCTTTCCCTCCATTCCCACAAGGCCAAGGGATTTGGAGATCGCCTTCCATTCGCGCCACAGCGAGTGCGGACTCATGTATGACCCGTCGATTCTTCCTATCACATGGAGATCGGGGGTCATTGCGATGCCGGCCTCCATGCACTCTTCCATCATCTCGGTGCGCCTGTCCTTGAGTGCGTTCACCAGCTCTTGTGGTATGGGAATGTCTCGGCGGCTCCCTCCCGTTTTAGGCTCCTTCTCATAGGTCTTTCCGCCATCGCGTCCGATGACATTGCGGATATGAATAACACCAGTTTGGAGATCGACGTCTTTCCACCGCAGGCCGCACAGCTCCTGCTCTCGCATTCCCGTATGGAGCGCCATTCGGATTGCAAGGTTAACAGGGGTCTTTCCAGCAATGTCGAGATACGCGATGAGTTTTGCCCTCTGGTCGGAACCGAGCGAGTTGGGTTCCGCCTTCTTCAGCTTGGGGGCTTTCACCACATCGACGGGACTGTACTTTATGACGCGCCTCTGCACAGCATCCTTGTATGCTGCCTTCAGCAGATTGAGGGCCTTTCGAATTGTGGAAGCTGCGTATCCGTTTGCCGCCATGCTGTTAATCCATGCCTGCACGGCGTCAGCATCCAAGTCCTCTACTGCAATTGAGCCCAGTCCCGAATCGATGTGCCTCTGCATCGCCCGGTAGGGGGTCAAGGTTGATCTTTCGACCGATTGCGACGATTCAAGCGTATCGATGTACTGTGCGACAAAGGCGCCGACATTATCGGGGCGCTTTATTCCCGGCGTTTCGCGTCGAGCCTTCTCCTCCATTTCATCTCGCCACGCCTCAAGCTCACGCTTTGCTTCACGCTTGCCCGTTGATTTCAGCATGCGGTACTTCGCACACCATTTTCCATTCTCGTCTTTATAGTTGATGCGTCCTTTAAACCCCGTGGGCGTCTCTGAAAGTTGGGCGCTCGTGTATTTCATGATTGCCTCCTCAGGAACAAAATGAGGAACAAAATAGGAACAAAACTTCCTTGTCTATATAATACCGTTCTGTCTCCTCCGTCTCAATATTCATTATTTTCGCAGGTAGAGAGTCCGATAAAAAACGCTGAGTCCAAACGTTTTCGCATATAAAAAGACTGACACGGAAGAGGTCACAAGTTCAAATCTTGTAACGCCCACCACGAATTCGCAGCTCAGAGCATATCGGCTCTGAGCTGTTTTCGTATCTGTCCAAATGGCGTCCAAACAGCTGTCCAACATTGTTCGGCCCAATCGATTCGGGAGCCGGACTCTTCATTTCGAGGGTGCTTGACGACATGTGTCCTTGATGACACGATGTCTCTAGATGCAAAAACCTTCGAGGTTTTGTAAGGGCCGGTCCTCTCGGGGACTGGCTCTAGTTGATTATGGGGCCTAAATTGATGCTGGATGCCATACGGTGACTAGAAGAACGACCGGCGGGTGAAATGATGAACGGCGACGCGCTCAACGGTGTAGTCGCGTCGATCAGGAAACTTTCCCATTCCGACCTTCCCGCACTGTTCTCCCTCTGCCTCGGCAACCCGCAATTCCACGCATTCCTTCGCAACTCCGTCCGGATGGGGCGGGTGTTGTATGGTCGACTCCGTCGAAGGCTGCAGTCAGCCGGACCGCTTCGATAGCCTTCTGCACCTTCGTCGGGATCGTGCTCGGCGGCTATCCAGCGGTCCCGAGGGGCGCCCCGGCGCCCCGCCCCCTCGCGCCCGGCAGCGCCGCGACCACGCTCGCCGAAACGCCGTCTTCCGCATAGCCGCGAGCTAAGGTTTCCGTCCGGTGCGGGTGCTACGCTGCACTCATCTGCAAGCCAGGTGAGAGGATGGTGTAAGCATGAGGAGAGCAGGGGGCATGGCGTCGCTCTTCGCTTCCGTCGCGCTCGCGCTGGGGCTCGCCGCGGCGCCCGCGCCGGCGCTGGCGAGCGAGTTCCCCGACGCCCAGGGTCACTGGGCGGAGGCCACGGGCGTCATCGACCGGGCGGTCGAGACCGGCATCATGGGCGGCTACGCCGACGGAACCTTCGGCCCGGATGACTCCGTCAGCCGCGCACAGGTCGCCACCATCCTGTGGCGCTCCGCGGGCGAGCCCGAGGCCGACGCCCCGGACTTTCCGGACTGCGACTACTCCGAGGCGTCGTTCTACGGTGACGCCGTCGAGTGGGCGCGCGCCGAGGGCGTCATCGGAGGCTACGCCGACGGCAGCTTCGGCCCTGCGGACCCCATAACGCGCGAGCAGCTCGCCAAGGTCCTCGCGTCCTACCATGCGGCGCAGGGCGGCGACGTGTCGAGCGACGCCGACCGCCTGCTCAGGTACTCCGACAGCGCCGGCATCTCCGACTTCGCCGAGCAGGGCGTCTCCTGGTGCGTGGAGAACGGCATCATGGGGGACTCCGCCGCGCTCAACCCGCAGGGCGGCGCCACGCGCGCCGAGGCGGCCAAGATGGCCCTCGCCTTCATCGACGGCGGGACCGAGCGCCCCGCGCTCCTCAAGGTGCACTTCCTGGACGTGGGCCAGGGCGACTCCTGCTTCGTGGAGCTCCCCAACGGCCAGACCATGCTCGTCGATGCCGGGACCTCTCAGTACGGCCAGCGCGTCGTGGACTACGTCCGCGGGGCCGGCTACGGGAGCATCGACTACGTGGTCATGACGCACCCCGACGCCGACCACATCGGCGGCATGGCCCGCGTCATCAGCAGACTCCCCGTGGGCCAGATCCTCGCACCGGCGTGCGGGAGCACCACCCAGACCTGGGAGAACCTGCTCGACACCATCGCCGCCAAGGGCATGACCATCACCACGGCGACGGCCGGGACCTCCGTGGTGCAGGCGGGGGAGCTCAGCGTCAGGTTCGTGGCTCCCGCGAGCATCGTCGTGGGGGAGACCAACGAGAACAGCGCGGTCACCTGGATCGACTACGGCGGCAGGACCTACTACCTCACTGGGGACGCGGACGCCTCCGACCTCGCCGCCGTGGCGCCCGGCCACGCCGACGTCCTCAAGGTGAGCCACCACGGCTCCAACACGGGCACCTCCCAGGTCCTTCTCGGCCGCGTGACGCCGAGCAACGCCGTGATCTCCTGCGGCGCCGGCAACTCCTACGGCCACCCCACCCAGGCCGTCCTCGCCATGCTCTATGCCAGCGGGGCCAACGTCTACCGCACGGACCAGCAGGGCAACGTCTCCAGCTACAGCGACACGGACGAGGTCTGGTTCTCCACCGCGCCGGCCACCCAGCCCGCGCCCACACCGGATCCCGACCCCGCACCGGTGCCGGACCCCGACCCCGCGCCCACGCCGGACCCCGAGCCCACGCCCGACCCGGGCCCAGACATGAGCATGACGGTCTACATCACCAGGACCGGCGAGAAGTACCACCTCGACGGATGCCGTCATCTCAGCAAGTCCAAGATTCCGACCACCCTGGGTGACGCCAAGGCGCGTGGCTACGAGCCTTGCGGGACCTGCAACCCTCCGGCGTAGCCATGCGCTACATCGTTGACAGGCTCGAGGGCGACGTCGCCGTCCTCGAGCGGGATGACCTCGAGTTCGTTGACGTCCCGCTCTCCCGGCTTCCCGAGGGCGTGCGCCGGCACGACTGCCTCGTCGAGAAGGACGGGGAGTGGAGGCTCGACCCCGACCGCACCGAGGCCAGGAAGCGACGCATAGACAAGAAGATGCGCGACCTCTTCCGGTAGGCCGGTTGGAAGAGCTGCCGACAAGGACCGCGGGCCCCTCGCCAATCCAAGCGAGGGGCCCGCGTCGTCTGATCCGAGCCGCCACGTGGGCGACGCCCTATGGCTCCACCTGGAGCAGGAACTCCCGAAGGACGGGGACGTCAAAGTCAAGTTCTGCCATGTGCGGCGGTACCATTCCGAAGGTCGGAGTGAAGGGATTTCGATTCGACACTGCCGCTCCCTTTGCGAGTTTCGACTATTTTTGCGAGTTTCGACTTTTTTGCAAGTTTCGAACCCGGGCGCTGTCGCGCGCCGCGAAGCCAATTATCGCAGGCAGAAGGGCTGGGCGGCGCCGACAAGAGCGACCGCCCCGCCATTCGAACGCCCCGTCAGGAGTCGCCTACAGCTTGCCCGCCTCGTCCATGCGCATGAGGATCGTTGCGAGCTCGGCCCTGGAGCAGGTGCCCGCTGGGTCGAGCGCCCCCTGTCCCGTGCCGGTGATCACGCGCTCGGAGACCGCCCACCTCATGGCCTCCCGTGCGAACGCGGAGACGGATTCCGCGTCGGGGAAGTCCGAGAGGTCGGCCTTGCCCTCGGGCTCGCCCGCGCGCCGCCAGAGGACGGTCGCGGCCTGCTCGCGCGTGAGGCTGTCCGCCGGGCCAAAGAGCCCGCTCTCGTACCCGGAGAAGACGCCCGTCCCAAGCGCCCAGGAGACGGGCGCGGCGTAGAAGGACTCGGGGTCGCAGTCCGGCAGGAGCGTTGCGTCAGAGTCCGGCTCGTCGGCGAGGCGCCAGAGCACTGTCGCCATCTGCGCGCGGGAGACGGGGTCCGCGGGGCCGAAGGTGCCGTTGGCGTAGCCCGTCATGGTGCCGGAGGTATCGGCGAACATCACGGCGTCCCAGTACCAGTCGCCCTTGCGCACGTCGGGGTAGGGGCTGGTCCAACTGGGGGAGTCTCCTGCGGCCAGCGTCTCGTGGTCCACGCGGATGGGCGTCGTGACATCGACGCCTTCGCTCTCATAGACCCTTCCGCTCTCGTGCGAGGCGAGGGTCGCCCCGTCTATCTCTCCGCTGATGGAGATGCCCTCGCCATCCTTCGCGAGGCTGACCTCGCCGCTTGCGTTACCGCTGATGGAAAGCAGACCCGTCTCGGAGTCGCTGACCGACCTGTCGGTCGAGAGGAACGCCTCAAGCTCGTAGGACTCGTCGCCCCGTATGGCAAGACTCTCGCCCCAGCTGACGGTGGCAGCATCGATGCCCTCGCCGGAAACAGAGCAGAACTCGCCCTGAGCGTCGTACGCGCTTGCGTCGAGGGTTCCGCCGGGCGAGCTGAACGTGAAGCGCTCGCTCGGTGTCGTTTCTATGACGAGTACCGAGCCCTGGTTTCCGGCAATCGTCGAGATGTCGATGACCTCGAGGTCTCCCGAGAGCTTGTTGCCGTCATACCGCAGCTTTTCCCCCAAGCTGTTGGTGACATCCACGGGCTGGTTCAGGGCCAGCTCGATGGTTACGGAGGCGCCCTTCTCCCCGGCTGCGAGCGGTTCTGCAGCGGACGTGGCTGTCGCCCCGTATATGGGCAGCCTGTCGAGGTCGAGCAGATGCATCGCCTTGTAGGTCGTCTCGTCGGCTATGACCTTGCTGTCGTTGCCTATGAGCTCAAACGCTTTTAAACCACTTTGGAGATGGGGGTCACGCCGCGGCGCGCCTCCTCTCCCAGTAGCCCATGTCGTAG
>CALUJT010000049.1 GCA_944321005.1 uncultured Atopobiaceae bacterium
AAGGAGATCGTGGTCGACCTCTGCGACAAGTGCCACCCGTTCTACACCGGCCAGCAGAAGCTCGTCGACACCGGCGGCCGCGTCCAGCGCTTCGCCGACAAGTTCGGTGGCGCCGCCGCTGCCCAGCTGAAGAAGGCCCAGGAGGCCAAGGCCGCCAAGGCCGCCAAGGCTGCTGAGGAGGCCGCCGCCAAGAAGGCCGCCAAGGAGGCCAAGGCCGCCGAGAAGGCCAAGCGTGCCGCCGAGTACGCCAAGAAGGCCGAGGCCGAGGCCGCCAAGGCCGCCGCTGCCCCCGCCGAGGAGGCCGCTGCCGAGCCCGAGGCCACCGAGGCCGAGTAGCCCCGCATCCACAGGCACGGGAACGCAGGCGCCCCGCCCCTCTCACGTTGAGGGGCGGGGCGCCTTTCTCGAGACCGTGGAGGGTCGGCGGCGCGCCCCTACTCCGCGTCCGCGGCGCGGACGAGGGCAAAGAGGTCCGCGTACGTGAAGGTCTCCTCGTAGGGGACGAAGAGGAACGAGGTCTCGTGCACGTAGGAGGTGGTCACGCGCGCGACGGCGCGGGAGGGGTCCTCTGCGGAGCCAAAGGCGAGCGTGAGAGTGACGGTGCCGCCCACGTCCTCGGGGAGCGTGCCCTCGAAGGTGAGCGTGCCGTCGGACTCCTCCACGAGCGCGGCGGTGAACGGGACGTCCGCGAGCGCGGCGTCGCCCTCGCTCGAGGCGACGTCTGAGGACGGGCCCGCGTGGTAGTGCGCCACGCCGGACACGGTGCCCGTGACCTGCTCTACGCCGGCATCGCTTCGAGCCGAGGCGATGGTCACGACGAGCTCGGACTGGCGTGCGGCGAGGCACTTCTCGCCATCGGCCTCCTGGCTCTGGAACGTGCCCCGCCACGTCCCCACGAGGGGATCGAGGCTTCGCTCCCGCGCCCTCTCGTCAACGCTCACGCTCTCGATCTCCCACTGCCCGGAGGCGGAGCGGAAGGCAAACCCAACCGTCATGCGGCACTCGTAGCGCTCGTACGCGCCCCCTTGGGAAAAGGTCAGCGTGACCTCCTGCGTCTGGGACTCGTCGTCGAGCGCGCCGCTCTCCGCCGTAACGCTCGCCCCGGCATAGAGCTCCGCGAGCGTTGGCCCTTCGGACCCGTCCCCCAGCCCCAGGGCGCGGTCCGCGCGCTCGAGGATGAGGCCGGCGTTCTCGATGACCCGCGCCTCGTTCACTCCCTCGGTCGTGTGCCAGGAGACGCGCACGTTCTCCGGATCGCCCACGGCCTCCCACGTGCCGCCCGTCGCGGAGTAGCGCAGCGTGGCGGCCTTCTCGGCGCTGACGCCGTGGCTCCCGGAGTAGGTGACCATTACCTCGGCGGTGGCCTCGCCCGTCTCGGCGTCGCGCGACACGGAGCGCACGTCAACCTCCCGCGGAACGAGGATGTCGTCCCAGCCGAAGGAGCCGCTCTGGTAGGCGGGGGCCTCGAGTCGCGCCGCCGCGTCGTCGGAGACGAGCTCCGCGGAGGGGAGGCTCGGCGCGCTCGTGGCGAGCGCGACCGCGGCAACGATGGCCGCGACCGCGACCGTTGCCACCAGTGCCGCGGCGAGGCGGTGCGTGCGCACGGCCTCCGCCAGGCGCACGGCCCGCGCGCGCAGGTAGTCGCCCAGAGTGCCCGTCACGTCGCGCAGGCGGGGCGGCTCGTCCTCCGCCGACGGGGCGGCGGCGTCCACGGGCGGGCGCCTCTCGGTGGGGGCGTCGTGGCGGTCGGGAAGCTCCGCGGTCTCTCCGGCAAAGGTGTCGCTCGGCTCCGGCCTGGGGGCCGTGCGCTCGGGGGCGGGCTCCGTCTCCGACGCCGGCTGCCGGTCCGGGCTCTGAGGGGTGTCTTCGGACTCTGCCATGGTTTCTCCTTCAAACGTAGGCACTAAGTGTCGCATACCCGGCGGTCGGGGTATGATTACAGGGCTGACGTGACCCAATCTCGAGGGAGGCTCCGTGTACCTGCGGTTTGACATGCTCTAGCTGTGCCCCGGGCGCCCTGCGCCCCCAGCACGCATGCCCAGTTACGCGACACATAAGGAGATTCCCGTGCGAGACAAGCTCTTGAAGATCATCCAGGCATACGAGGAGCTCGAGAAGAAGCTCATGGACCCCGCCGTGGTGTCCGACCCCAAGGAGTACGCGCGCCTGGCCAAGGAGCACGCGAGCCAGTCCGAGCTCGTGGCCAAGGCCCGCGAGTACCTAGGCGCCCTCGACGACATCGAGGCCGCGAAGGAGATGCTGCACGAGGCGGACGCCGACGAGAAGGCCATGCTCCAGGAGGACATCTCCGCCAACGAGGCCAAGCTCCCCGCACTCGAGGACGACATCAAGTTCCTGCTCATCCCCGCCGACCCTAACGACGAGAAGGACACCATCGTGGAGATTCGCGCCGGTGTGGGCGGCGACGAGGCCGCCATCTTCGCGGGCGACCTCTTCAAGATGTACCAGCACTTCTGCGAGGGTCGCGGCTGGAAGATCCAGATCCTCTCTTCGTCTCCGAGCGAGGCGGGCGGCTTCAAGACCATCGAGTTCAAGGTCACGGGCGACAAGGTGTACTCCGTGATGAAGTACGAGTCGGGCGTGCACCGCGTCCAGCGCGTGCCCAAGACCGAGAGCCAGGGCCGCATCCAGACCTCCACGGCCACCGTGGCCGTGCTTCCCGAGGCCGACGAGATCGACATCCAGATCGACCAGAACGACCTGCGCATCGACACCTACTGCGCATCCGGCCCCGGCGGTCAGTGCGTCAACACCACGTACTCGGCGGTGCGCATCACCCACCTGCCCACCAACACGGTGGTGCAGTCCCAGGACCAGCGCTCTCAGATTCAGAACCGTGAGGTGTGCATGCAGATGCTGCGCGCCCGTCTCTATGAGATGGAGCTCGAGAAGCAGCAGGCGGAGCAGGGGGCCGCGCGCCTCAGCCAGATTGGCCACGGTAACCGCTCGGAGAAGATCCGCACCTACAACCAGCCGCAGGACCGTGTGACCGACCACCGCATCGGCTTCAACGGCACCTACAACGGCGTCCTTCTGGGCGACGCGCTGTCCTCCGTCATCGAGGCCCTCGCCGCCGCCGAGCGCGCGGAGAAGCTCGCGCAGGCGGTGTAGCGCGCCATCTGACGTCAGTCGCTTCTGGGTCGCCAGCCTCCGATGGGGCTGACGGCCCAGACTGCCATGGGGGCACTGCATGGTTTTGCCCTTCGTGCGATGCGCGGCGACGGTGGTGCAAGGTTTGCGCTTTCGTGCGATGCAATATTCGCTAGATTCCTCGTCCTGACGCCGTCTCCCCAAATTGCTATATGGGATAACGTTGTGCTCTCCGCGCGGCCGACCCCAAAATCGCATCGCACGAAGACCGAAACCTCGCAGCGGCGCCCGCTCGCATCGCACGAAGGGCAAAACTGTGTACACGGCCGCCACCTATGACGCCGCTGCGTCACGCTATGATGCAGTGACGCACGGACGAGGGGGAGGGGAGCCCATGCCAAGAACGGATCTCTGGACGATCAAGCGCGTGCTCGACTGGACGAGCGGCTACCTCGAGCGCAAGGGCGACGAGCACCCCCGCCTCTCCGCCGAGTGGCTGCTCGCCAACGTGTGCGGGCTCTCGCGCGTGGAGCTCTACGTCAACTTCGACAAGCCGCTGGAGGCGGACGAGCTGGCCGCCATGCACGCCGCCATCGAGAGGCGCGCGTCCGGCGAGCCCCTGCAGTACGTGACCGGCGAGATGCCGTTCCGCCACATCGTGCTGCGCTGCGAGCGCGGCGTGCTCATCCCGCGGCCCGAGACGGAGATCCTCGTGGACGCCGCCCTCGAGGGGGTGGACGAGGCGCGGCTGCGCCCGGCCCGGGGGACCGAGGAGGTCCGCGTGCTCGAGGTGGGCACCGGCACCGGCTGCGTCGCGCTCTCCATCGCCTCCGAGCGCCCCGGCACGCACGTGACCGCCACCGACCTCTCCGTGCGCGCCGCGGAGCTCGCCGCGCGCAACCGCGAGGCTCTCGGGCTCGAGGATGAGGTCGACATCGTGGAGTGCGACCTCGCCGCAGGCGTTGACCCGAGCCTCATGGGGAGCTTTTCCGTGCTCGTGTCCAACCCGCCCTACATCCCCACGCGCGTCCTGCGCGAGGAGGTCCCCGCGGAGGTGGCCGACTTCGAGCCCGAGCTCGCGCTCGACGGCGGGGAGGACGGGCTCGACGTGTTCCGTCGCCTGCTCGACCTGGCCCCCGTTGCCCTGGAGCCGGGCGGCATGCTCTGCGTCGAGCTCTTCGAGGGCTCGCTCGAGGACGCCGCCGCGCTCGTTCGGGAGCGCGGCGGTTGGGCCTCCGTGGAGATCCGCGAGGACCTCACGCACAGGCCGCGCGTCCTCGTGGCGAGGCGCGCGACGGATGGGGAGGAGTGAGCGTGGAGATACTGTTCGCAGACGGTCTGGACGTCGTGGACCCCCTGCTGGTCGACCGCGCGGCGAAGACCCTTGGGGAGGGCGGCGTCGCCGTGCTCCCCACGGACTCCGTCTACGGCATCTGCTGCGCCGCAACGCCTGACAACCCGGGCCACGAGCGAATCTTCGAGGTCAAGAGGCGCGACAGGGCGCAGACGCTCCCGTGGTTCGTGGCGGATGCCTCGGACCTGACCCTCTATGGCAGGGACGTCCCCGCCTGGGCGCTCCGGCTGGCCAAGTACCACTGGCCCGGCGCTCTCACGCTGGTGGTGAGGGCGTCCGAGCGCGTCCCCGCGGAGTACGCGCAGCCCGCCCCCGGCGGGGCAACCATCGCGCTGCGCGTTCCCGGCTCTGAGCTCGACCGCGCCGTCGTACGCGCCCTCGGGTGCCCCGTCGCCCAGACGAGCGCCAACGTCCACGGCGCCCCGTCGGCGACCTCCGGGGCGGGCCTCGACCCCCTCGTGGCCGACGCGGTTGATCTTGTGGTTGACGCCGGGCCCGCAACGGTGGGCGTCGCCTCGACCATCGTGGACGCCACGGGAGCGGAGCCTCGCGTCCTGCGCGCAGGCGCCCTCGCCGAGTCCGAGGTCCTGCTCTCCGCGCGCCTCTGACTGTTACTTCTCGTGCCGTCCGTCCCTGGGCAGGGCGGCCGGGGCGTCCCTCAGTGCTACATTGGTGCTTGCAGCGCCTCACGCGCCCGCCGCGGGCGGGCTCCTTGCGAGAAGGGGAGGTTCCCATGTTCTGCGAGCACCTGAGAGAGTCCGACCCCGAGGTCTTCTCGGCCATCGACGACGAGCTCCGTCGGCAGCGCTCCTCCATCGAGCTCATAGCCTCGGAGAACTTCGTCTCGATGGCGGTCCTGGAGGCGGTGGGCTCGCCCCTCACCAACAAGTACGCCGAGGGCCTTCCCGGCAAGCGCTACTACGGGGGATGCTGGGCGGTCGACGAGGCGGAGAACCTCGCCCGAGACCGCGCGAAGAGGCTCTTTGGAGCCGGCTTCGCCAACGTGCAGCCGCACTCCGGGGCACAGGCCAACTACGCCGCCCTCGCCGCCCTCGCCCAGCCCGGCGACACGGTCATGGGCATGGCGCTCGACAACGGCGGCCACCTCACGCACGGCTCGCCGGCAAACTTCTCCGGCAAGCTCTACCGGATCGTCTCCTACGGTGTGGACGCCCAGACCGAGCGCATAGACTACGATGCCGTCGCCGCGCTCGCCGAGGCCGAGAAGCCCAGGGTCATCATCGCCGGGGCCTCCGCCTACCCCCGCATCATCGACTTCGAGCGCTTCGCGGAGATCGCGCGCTCAGTGGGCGCCCATCTCATGGTGGACATGGCGCACATCGCCGGACTCGTGGCCACGGGGCGCCACCCCTCGCCGGTCCCCTGCGCGGACGTGACCACCACGACCACGCACAAGACCCTGCGGGGCCCGCGCGGCGGCCTCATCCTCTCCAACGACCCGGAGATCGCCAAGAGGCTCGACTCCGCGGTGTTCCCCGGGAGCCAGGGCGGCCCGCTCGAGCACGTGATCGCCGGCAAGGCCGTCGCCTTTGGCGAGGCGCTGAGGCCGGAGTTCGCGGACTATGCGGACGCCGTCCTCGCAAACGCCAAGGCGCTCGGGCGCGGCATGGAGTCCCGCGGCCTGCGCCTGGTCTCCGGCGGCACGGACAACCATCTGCTGCTCGTCGACCTCACGCCGGCAGGCGAGGTCACCGGCCGCGACGCCGAGCGCGCGCTCGACGCGGTGGGCATCACCGTGAACAAGAACACCATCCCCGGCGAGAGGCGCTCGCCCTTCGTCACGAGCGGCATTCGCGTGGGCTCTGCCGCCGCCACGACGCGCGGCTTCTCCGAGCAGGAGTGCGAGCGCATCGGCCAGCTCATCGGCGACGTGGTGACCAACGTGGACAACGCGCAGCTCGCCGACCGCACCGCCCTCGAGGTACGCGAGCTCCTCAACGCTCACCCCCTCTACCCCGAGCTGTAGATCGCGACAGGGGGCGGGGGCTCCGTCACCGCTCCGTCCCCCTGTCACAAGAAAGGAGCCAGCAATGGCAGAAGAGTTCGACCCGAGTCGCTTCACGGTCATCGACCACCCCCTCGTGCAGCACAAGCTGCACATCCTGCGCGACAAGAGCACCGGCACCAAGCAGTTTCGCGAGCTCGTGACCGAGCTCGCCATCTTCGAGGGCTACGAGGCCATGCGCGATTTCCCGCTCGAGGACGTGGAGGTGGAGACCCCGCTCGAGACCACCACGTGCAGGCGCGTCTCCGGCAAGACGGTCGCCATCATCCCCATCCTGCGCGCTGGCCTGGGCATGGTGGACGGCATCCTCCAGCTCGTCCCGTCGGCGAAGGTGGGGCACGTGGGAATGTATCGCGACGAGGTGACGCACGAGCCGCACCAGTACTACTGCAAGTTCCCGGAGGACATCCAGAACCGCACATGCCTCGTGGTCGACCCCATGCTCGCCACCGGCGGCTCGCTCACCGCCGCCATCCAGTTCCTGCGCGAGGCCGGCGTGAAGGACATCCGCTGCCTCACGCTCGTCTCCGCGCCCGAGGGCGTGCGCGCCACCCTGGACTTCGACCCGGAGGTGCGCCTCTACACCTGCGCGCTCGACCGCTGCCTGAACGAGCACGCCTACATCCTGCCCGGCCTGGGGGACGCCGGCGACCGCATCTACGGCACCAAGTAGCGAAGCTGGGACAGGGGGACGGGGCGGTGACAGAGCCCCCGTCCCCCTGTCCCAAGTCTTTATCTTGTCTTTATGTCGAACGGGGGGCGCGCCGGCGTCCCCTTGACGTTTCTGACGGTTGCTCTAGACTTCTCGTGTTTCTATATCGCACGGACGGGAGACGGTGACATGGACCTTCCGGTTGCCATCGTCTTCGGAGCGCTCTTCGGGCTCATGGGGTGCGTCGCCCCCGCCGCCCTCTACGAGCGCGCCCTGAGGGGAGGGGGCGTCAGCCTCGCCGCCGGCATCGCCGCGGTCGGGGTCTCGCTCCTCACGCTCACGGCCGTCCTGCTCGTGGTGTACACTGCCACGAACGCCGGATTCCTCGAGTTCGGCTGTGCGATGGTCGGCTCGTTCCTGCTCTTCTGGGCGGTCGAGGCGGTGAGGGGCTGGCGCGCTGCCAACGGCAGGGTCTAGCCGGGGGGAAAGGACATAGCGTGGGCAATCCTCTGGACAGCCTGGGCGAGGAGGTCAACGAGCTGGTAGCGAGCTTCACCTCGCAGCCCATCGTCGGCAGCCTCGACTCTCTTGGCTTCACGCAGTACTCGTTCTGGTTTGCGGTCGCCGTCATCCTGCTTCTCGTTTTGCTCTTCATCTTCAAGAAGAAGCAGGCGGCGAGCCTCGTGCCCCAGGGCACGTTCGTGAACGGCGTCGAGTACGTCGTCGAGTTCGTCCGCGACGACATGTGCAAGGGCCTCCTCGGAGAGTCCTGGAAGCGCCACTTCCCGTTCATCGCGTCGATCTTCCTCGTGGTGCTCGTCAACAACATCGTGGGCATCATCCCGGGCTGCAAGCCCGGCACGGGCACCATCTCCACGACGGCGGCCCTCGCCATCTGCTCGTTCGTCTACTTCATCGTCTGCGGCGTCAAGAAGCACGGCGCGCTCGGCTACGCCAAGAGCCTCGCTCCGGCGGGCGTCGCCTTCCCGCTCAACGCCCTCGTGTGGCTCATCGAGGTCTTCTCGACCATCCTGCGCCTCATCACGCTGGCCGTGCGACTCTTCTGCAACCTCTTCGCCGGCCACGTCGTCATGGGCACCTTCGCGATTCTCGCGTCGCTGTTCTTCGAGCCCATGATCGAGGCGTTCTCCCTCGCCACCGCCGTGCAGGCGGGCGCGTCCGTGCTCTGGGTGGGCATCCTGCTCGTCATCTACGTGGTCGAGATCATGGTCGCCGCCATCCAGGCGTACGTCTTCGCGCTGCTCTCCGCCGTCTACATCCAGATTGCGGAGTCCGACGAGGAATAGTCCCCTTCCGGGCAACCCGCGGGCGATTGCCCGCCGTGCATAGAACGTTTGGCTTTAAGCTCGCGCCGCGACAAGGGCGGACGCGAATGACAAAGGAGGAATTGTGGGAGCTCTCGGTGTCGTTGGTTATGGTCTTGGCGTTATCGGCGCCGGCATCGGCATTGGCCTCGCCGCAAGTGGCGTCGCGCAGGGCATGGCTCGCCAGCCCGAGGTCCAGGGCCGTCTGTTCACGGTCTTCATCCTGGGCTCGGCCTTCGTTGAGGCCCTCGCCCTCATCGGCTTCGTCGTCAGCCTCATCGTCAAGTAGGCTGTCGTCGAGCGAGTTGGAGGCAAGCATGAAGAACACACCGAGAAGGCTCGTCGCCGGCGGGCTCGCAGCGGGAGGCGCCCTTGCGTCGCTCGTGGCGACGCCCTGCGTGGCGCTGGCCGAAGAGTCGGCGGTGGGGGCTGACATCCTCATCCCCAAGCCCGCCGAGTTCATCCCGGCCCTCATAGCCTTCCTCATCATCTGGGTCGTCCTGGCCAAGCTCGTGTGGCCGTCCGTCCTGCAGATGATGGAGAAGCGCCAGGAGAAGATCCAGTCCGACCTCGACGCCGCGGAGCGCTCCAAGGTCGAGGCGGCCGAGGAGGCAAAGGCCTACGAGACCAAGATCCTCGACGCCCACCGCGAGGCCGAGTCCATCGTGGCCAAGGCCAAGAAGGAGGCCGAGGAGGAGCGCGTGCGCATCCTCGCCAAGGCCCAGCGCGAGGCGGCCGACGTCATCGCCAAGGCGCACGGGGCCGTGGACTCCGAGCGCCACAAGGCCATGATCGAGCTCTCGGGCTCCGTCGTGGACCTCTCCGTCGAGATCGCCACCAAGATTATCGGCGAGAGCCTGAGTGAGGACGACCAGCGCAAGCTCGCCGAGAAGTACCTCGCGGAAGTGGGCAAGTCAGATGGCAACTAAGCACGTCGATGCCGAGAAGGTCGAGGCGTACACCAGGGCGCTCATGGAGGCCGCGCGCGCCGAGGGCCGCGCCAACGCCGACCTCGTGCAGTGGCAGCACGCGCGCAAGTTCTCGCCGGAGGTCCTGGAGACCCTCGCGGCCATGCAGCGCGAGGACGACCTCGACCTCGTGGAGCAGGTGGCCAAGCACTACAAGGAGCTCCTCGACGCCCAGGACGTGACGGTCTCGGTCACCGTGACCACCGCCGTGCCCATGGACGACGACCTGCGCGCCAAGGTGAGGGCAAAGGCCGAGAAGGACCTCGGGCTGCCCGTCTACCTCGTGGAGCGCGTGGACCCGTCCATCATCGGCGGCATCATGCTCGAGGTGCGCGGCAAGCGCTACGACGCCTCCGTCCGCGCCCAGCTCGCAAACATCCGCAAGACGCTTTCCGCTTCGTTCATTGGAGGTGAGGAGAAGTGACTGAGGCCATCAGCTCCAAGAAGATCATCGACACCCTGCGCGAGAACCTCGCCGCGATCAACGCGACGGTGGACCGCCAGGAGGCCTCCGTGGTGACGGAGGTGGGCGACGGCATCGCGCACGTCTCCGGCCTCAAGACCGCCATGGCCGGCGAGCTCCTCAAGTTCACGAGCTCCGCCACCGGGCGCGATGTCTACGGTCTCGCCCAGAACCTCGACGTCGACGAGGTCGGCGCGGTCCTCTTCGGCGACGTCGAGGACATCAAGGAGGGCGACGAGTGCCGCACGACCGGCCGCGTCATGGACATCCCCACGGGGCACGCCATGCTCGGTCGCGTGGTCAACCCGCTCGGCCAGCCCATCGACGGTCTCGGCCCCATCAACACCACTCACCGCAGGCCCATCGAGTTCAAGGCGCCCGGCATCATGGACCGCCAGCCCGTGTGCGAGCCCGTGCAGACGGGTCTTCTCGCCATCGACGCCATGGTCCCCATCGGCCGCGGCCAGCGAGAGCTCATCATCGGCGACCGCAAGACGGGCAAGACGGCCATCGCCATCGACGCCATCGTCAACCAGCGCCGCACCAACATGATCTGCATCTACGTGGCCATCGGCCAGAAGGCCTCCACGGTCGCCGCCATCCGCGAGTCGCTCTCCCAGCACGGCGTGCTCGACAAGACGGTCATCGTGGCCGCCACCGCGGCGGACTCCGCCCCGATGCAGTACATCGCGCCCATGGCCGGCGCCGCCATCGGCGAGTACTTCATGTACAACGACGAGCACGGCAACCCCGCCGACGCCGGGCACCCCGGCGGTCACGTCCTCGTGGTCTACGACGACCTCTCCAAGCAGGCCGTGGCCTATCGACAGATGTCGCTCACGCTTCACCGTCCGCCCGGACGCGAGGCCTACCCCGGCGACATCTTCTACCTCCACTCGCGCCTCCTGGAGCGCGCCTGCAAGCTGTCCGACGCCAACGGCGGCGGCTCGCTCACGGCGCTGCCCATCATCGAGACGCAGGAGGGCGACGTCTCCGCCTACATCCCCACGAACGTGATCTCCATCACCGACGGGCAGATCTACCTGCAGTCCAACCTCTTCTTCCAGGGCCAGCGCCCTGCCGTCGACGTGGGCATCTCGGTGTCGCGCGTTGGTGGCGACGCCCAGGTCAAGGCCATGAAGCAGGTGGCGGGCACCCTGAGGCTCGACCTCGCGAGCTACCGCGACAAGCAGGCCTTCTCGCAGTTCGGCTCCGACCTCGACGCCACCACGCGCTACCAGCTCAACCACGGCGCGCACATGATGGAGATGCTCAAGCAGCAGCGCT
>CALUJT010000050.1 GCA_944321005.1 uncultured Atopobiaceae bacterium
CCTCGCCCCTGGAGCTCCTCCTGGTCTGCGCGCTCGTGGCCGCGCTCGTGGCGCTCTCGCGCGTGGGGTGGCGCTCGGCGGCGCGCTCCGCGTGGGGCATCAGGTGGTTCCTCCTCGCCGTTCTTGTCATGAACGCGCTCTTCTTTGGGGCGGAGGACCCCGTCCTCTCCCTCGGGCCCGCGCACCTCACCGCGGCCGGCGTCTCCCAGGGCGCGCGCGTGGTGGTGCGCACCCTGCTCGTGGTGGTGCTGGGGACCCTCCTCACCGCGACCACCCGACCGCAGGAGCTCGTCGACGGCGTGCGCGCGCTCCTGCGGCCGCTCGCCCGCGTGGGGTTTCCCGCCGAGGCCGCGGCGCTCGCGGTGGGCGTGACCGTGCAGTTTGTTCCCACGCTGCTCCGCGAGAGCCGTCAGCTCATGAGGGCGCAGAATATACGTTGTGGTAACGTCGTCTCTCATGGTATTATGCGACGTTCCGTCAGTTATATGCGGCTGCTCGTTCCAATATTCGTGTCCGCGATCCGTCGAGCCGACGAGCTCTCCGTCGCGATGGAGGCGCGCGGGTACCGCCTGTCCCCGTCCCGGCGTCCCGCCGGCGGGGGAGAAAGGGAGATGCACACATGAGCCAGGTCAAGAAAATCGTCATCGCCGCGGTCTGCGCCGCGCTCTGCATCGTGCTGCCGATGGCGTTCCACTCCATCCCCAACGCGGGTGCCACGTGGCTGCCCATGCACATCCCGGTGATGATCTCCGGCCTCGTGGCGGGGCCCGTGGCGGGTGCGGTGACGGGGCTTCTGGGCCCCGTGCTCTCCGGCCTTCTCACCGGCATGCCCGCCGCCCCGATGCTGCCTCCCATGACCTGCGAGCTCTTCACCTACGGCCTGGTATCGGGCCTGCTCTCCAGGTTCGTGCGCACGGGAAGCGTCGCCCGCGACCTCTACGTCTCGCTCGTCGGCGCCATGCTCGCCGGCCGCGTGGTCAACGGCGTTCTGCGCGCGCTGATCTTCTCGCCGGGCGCCTACTCGCTCGAGGCGTGGGTCGCCGCGTCCTTTGTCACGAGCCTCGTGGGCATCGTGCTGCAGCTCGCCGTGGTCGTGCCCATCGTGGTCTCGCTCGAGCGCGCCGGCCTCGTGCCGCCCCGCTACCCCGAGAAGGACGCGTAGGCGCGGAGGCGCGTCGAGCTTGTGCGCCGGACTTCTCGTCTTGGGTCCTTGAGTCGGGAGTGCGGCCCGGAGGGCACCTGGTGCCCGCACCTGACGACAGGTTCCGTGGGGGACCCCGCACTCCCGCGCCGTAACTTGTTAGAATGCCCGCACCTGGCGGCCGCACATATGCGTGCGGCCGCTTTCTCATCAAATGCCGAGAAGTGCCATCAGTCGAGGGTGTCGAACGCCGCCCTACCCGCGGGCGTAGCGCTCGAAGAACGAGAGCGCGTTCTCCGCGCAGAGCTTCCTCGTGACGGTCTCGCCAAAGCGCCTCACGAGAAGGTCCTGGAAGGCGGGGATCGCCTGCGCGCCGTCGAGGAAGTCGGGGACGTCCGTGCCGTCGAAGTCCGAGCCCAGCGCCACGACGTCCTCGCCGCCGAGGTCGAGCCAGTGCTCGACGTGCGCCGCCACCTCGTCGAAGCTGACCTCGCGCCCGCGCTCTCCCTCGGCGCCCTCAACGAGAAAGCCGCAGCAGTAGTTGAGCCCCACCAGGCCCCCGCGGTCGCGGATCTCGCGGAACTGGTCGTCCGTGAGATTCCTGCGGTGCCCGCACACGGCACGTGAGTTGGAGTGGCTCGCGACGAAGGGGCGGCCCGCGCGGGCGGCAACGTCGGCGAAGCCCTCGTCGTTGAGGTGGGAGACGTCGAGCGCGACGCCCGCGCGCTCCATCTGGGCGAGGACGTCCGCGCCGAGCGCGGAGAGCCCGGCGTGGGAGTCGTGGCCGCTCGCAAGGGGTCCGGCGGCGTTCCAGGTGAGCGAGGCCATGAGGAGGCCGCGCGCCGCGAGGCGCTCCACGAGCCCCGGGTCCGCGGCGAAGAGCCGCGCGTTCTCGATGGTCCGCACTGCCACGAAGCGGCCGGCGTCGAGGGCGGGCCTGATGTCTGCCGCGCCCCGGGCGAGGGTTACCGCGCCCGCGTTCTTGTCGGCCTCCTGCTCCACGCGGGAGAACACGTGGTCGCAGAAGGCGAGCGCCTGCTCGGGGGAGAGCTGGTCCAGGACGAAGCACGCCATGCACTGGGCCCACGGGGTGTCGCCCACGCGCTCGAGCGAGACGTGACAGTGGTTGCGGGCGAGCTCGACGCAGCCCGCGGGGTCGGCCTCGTCCTCCGGGCCGTAGAACTCGAGGCCCGCGGCGGCGCGGAGCTCGGCCGGAAGCGAGCGCCACGCCAGGCGGTCCGCGGTGTCGCAGTGCAGGTCGAAGACGGGAAGTGCCATGGGTGCCCCTTTCTTGGTCCGACGCGGGGCACAGTCTAGCACGCGCGCCCGCCGGCGGAGCGTCAGGTCGCGGAGCGCTCCAGCATGGTCCCGAGCCTCGTCACGCAGAAAGCCGCCCCCGCGGCGGCCACGATGCCGCCGACAACGCCCACGAGTCCGATCCCGGGTCCGTCGCAGACGATGCCGCCCACGAACGATCCCAGGCCAATGCCCACGTTGAAGAGGCCCGAGAAGACGGACATGGCCACCGCGGAGGCGTCCTCGGAGGTGATGCGGATGATCTCGGCCTGGGCGGCCACGTTGTAGGCGGTGGCGCTGGCCCCCCAGAGGGCGCAGACGACGAAGGGCCCTGCGGCGAGGCCCGCGAGGGGCGCGAGGGAAAGAAGGGCCGCGGTGATGCCCACCATGGTGGCGGAGAGGAAGGCTCGCCGGTGCGCGTCGAAGAGGCGGGCGAAGAGCCAGCTGCCCGCGAGCCCCGCCACGCCAAAGACGGTGAGCGCCACGGTGACGAGGTCGCTCGGGACGCGGGCGACCTGCTGCAGGAAGGGCTCGATGTAGCTGTAGGCGGTGTAGTAGCCGCTCGAGAAGAGGATCGTTGCCAGGTAGATGCCCAGGAGCGGACGGTTGCGCCCGAGCTCGGGGAGACGGGCGAGCGTGAAGGCCTCGCCCCTGGGGAGGCGAGGGAAGAGGGTGAGAAGGCCGACGAGCGCCACGAGGCCCGTGGCGCAGACGCAGGCGAACGTCATGCGCCAGCCGAGCGCGAGCCCGAGGGCGCGCCCGAGGGGAAGGCCGAAGATCATGGCCACGGAGGTGCCCGTGACGATCATGGACATGGCGAGCGAGGCGCGCTCCGGGGCGACGAGGCGAACGGCAAAGGGGGAGGCAACGGACCAGAAGACCGCGTGCGAGGCGGCGACCACCAGGCGCGCGAGCACGAGCAGCTCGAAGGTGGGGGCAGCGGCGGAGGCGACCTGGCCTGCGCAGAAGAGGGCGAGCACCGCGGTGATGAGCCCCTTGGGAGGGACGCGGCTCGCCGCGATCATGAGCGGCAGGGAGAGGGCCGCGACCGCCCAGGCATAGACGGAGATCATCAGCCCCGCGCCGGACTCGGAGAGGTCGAAGGCCCCGGCGATGTCCGTGAGGAGCCCGATGGGCACGAACTCCGACGTGTTGAGGAGAAACGCGGAGAGCGTGAGCGCCAGGAGCGGCATGAGCTCGCGGGCGGGCATCGCCGCCCGACGCGTGGCGGGGGTGGGGGAGGTCACGGTGCTTCCTCTCTGGCAGGTCAGGTCGCGCAGACTATAGCGCAAGGGTGTGGACGCATGATAGTCACATAATGGTTGGTACCATGTCAATTGACCTGTATTTCGCTGAAAGACGCAAAGTCGATGCACAAAAGGGGACGTGCCTGAAGCGTGCAAGATCTTGCACGCTTCAGGCACGTCCCCTTTTGTGCAAATCGGGCGCCGCTCGAGGGGAGCGGCGCCCGAGGCGGTCGTTCTTCTCGCCCGTTGGCTAGCGCTCGGCCTGCTCCTTGATCTTGCCGGAGAGCACGAGGCACGCGATCGCGAAGACGATCGAGACGACGTACGTGACGCTCTGGGCGCCCACGCCGTCCATCGCCACGCCGAGCAGCATGCCGACCACGGCAAAGATCACGGCGATCAGGCTCATCACGCGGAAGGGGCCGATCTTGCGCGGCGTGTTGGCGCCGCGAATGCCCGCGCCCGCGTAGATGAGGTAGAAGACGCCGGAGACGATGCCCCAGACGCCGAACGCCGCGGCCCATGGGAGCAGCGGGAACTCGTAGCCGCCCACGATGGCGACGTCGCTTGCGGAGAGCGTGCCCGCCCCGGCGAGGACGAGCCCGCCGAACGCGAGGCACGCGATGGCGTCGAGGACGTACAGGAAGCAGATGACCTTGAGGAGCTTGCGCTCTTTTGACATGGGGTCCCTCCTTGGAGAGAGAACGGGCGCGGCCCCGCGCTCCGCTGGCTTCAACTGACGGGACAACTATACAGCGAAGCCAGACGGGAGCCCCCTATAATGAGCTGTTACGCTAATTTCGACGAGAGGCAGGGCATGACCAGGGTCGCACTTCTCTTCGGCGGCATCTCGACCGAGCACGACATCTCCTGCAAGTCCGCGGACAACGTGATCAAGGCGCTGAGCGGCCGCTTTGACCTCGTCCTCATCGGCATCACCCGGGAGGGGAGGTGGCTGCGCTACTCCGGCGACCCGTCCGAGGTCACCGGCGCCTGGGAGGGGCACGACTGCTCGCCCGTGGCGGCGGTCCCCGGGGGCGGGCTCGTGGAGCTCTCCGCGGAGGGGGCCGTGCGTCCACTTTCCGTTGACGTCGCGCTCCCCGTCCTCCACGGGCAGGGTGGCGAGGACGGGACGGTCCAGGGCGCGTTCGAGGTGGCAGGCGTGCCCTATGTGGGCTGCGGCGTCATGGCAAGCGCCGTGTGCATGGACAAGGACGCGTCGCACCGCCTGGCGGCCTCCGCCGGCGTCAGGTCCCCGCGCTGCGAGGTCCTCTGGCGCGGATGCACGGCCGAGGAGCGCGCCCGTGCCGTGGAGTCCTGCGGCGGCTTCCCCGTGTTCGTCAAGCCGGCGCGCGGCGGCTCCTCCATCGGCGTCTCGCGAGCGGCGGACCGCGCGGCCTACGACTCCGCCGTCGACGCCGCCTTCGAGCTCGACGAGAAGGTGGCCGTGGAGGAGGCCATCACCGGCGTCGAGGTGGGCTGCGCCATCGTGGGCGACGCGGTGCGCGGGACCTGGATGGGCGAGCCCGACGAGATCGTGGTCTCCGGGGACGGCTTCTTCAGAATCCACCTGGAGAAGGACCCGGGCGCCAACACCGAGCTGCGCTGCCCCGCCGCCCTGCCTGATGACGTGATGGGGCGCGTGCGCGCCGCCGGCACGGCGGTCTACGAGGCCCTGGGCTGCGAGGGCCTCGCGCGCGTGGACCTCTTCGTCACGCCCGAGGGGGAGGTCGTCTTCAACGAGGTCAACTCCATGCCCGGCCTCACGTACTACTCGCGCTTCCCGCAGATGATGCGTGTCGCCGGCCACGAGCTCGGGGACGTTCTCGCGGGGCTGATCGAGGACCGTCTGGCGCGCGCCTAGCCGCGCCCTTCGCAAAGGAGAGACAAGATGCAGAGAACCGCCAACATCACCCGCCGTGGCGCCGTCGCGTCCGCGGGCGCGATTCTCGCCCTCGCGCTGGGCGCCTGCTCCGACGAGGGCGTCGAGCAGGAGGAGACGGGCGGCCGCGGCGAGGCCGGAACCGTGAGCGACCGCGCCCCCGAGACCGGTGACGAGCCCCAGGAGGGCGAGGGGGCCGAGGAGACGGTGTCCGAGGTCGACAGGATCGTCTCCCAGATGACGCTCGAGCAGAAGGTCGCCCAGCTCTTCGTGGTGCGTCCCGAGGCCATAACGGGCGTGGGGACCGCCACCGCGGCGGGGGAGACCACGCGCCAGGCCCTTCTCGACATGCCGGTGGGCGGCATCGTCTACTTTGCCGCCAACCTCGTCGACACCGACCAGACGCGCGAGATGCTGCGCAACACCGCGACGTACGCCGAGGAGGCGAGCGGCCTTCCCATCTTCCTCTGCGTGGACGAGGAGGGCGGCACGGTCTCGCGCGTGGGCGGAAACCCCGGCTTCGGCGTGGACAACGTGGGCAACATGTGCGACGTGGGGGCCACGGGCGACGCCTCCTACGCCCGGGAGGTGGCCAAGCACATAGGCACCTACCTCCAGTACCTGGGCTTCAACGTTGACTTTGCGCCGGATGCGGACATCGCCAACAATCCGGAGAGCGACACCATGAGCCTGCGCTCCTTCGGCACCACCGTCGATGCCGTGGCGCCGATGGTCAAGGCGCAGGTGGAGGGCTTTGCCGAGGCGGGCGTCCTCTGCTCGGCCAAGCACTTCCCCGGCATCGGCGGCGCGATGGGCGACTCCCACGACGGCCGCATCTACTCCGAGAAGACCCTCGACGAGATTCGCGCCGAGGAGCTCAGGCCCTTCGAGGCCGCCATAGAGGCGGACGTCCCCTTCGTCATGGTTGGCCACCTCTCTATGCCCACCATCACCGGCGACGGCGACCCCGCCACCATCTCCAGCGAGATCATCACCGACCTCCTGCGAAACGAGCTCGGCTACCAGGGCATCATCATCACCGACTCCATGGCGATGGGGGCTGCCCTCGAGTCGCTGACGCTGGACCGCCTCGGCGTGGCGCCGCTTCTCGCCGGCGCCGACATGGTGCTCATGCCCGAGGATCTCCAGGCGGCGTACCAGGGCGTCCTTGACGCCGTGGCAGCCGGCGAGCTCACCGAGGAGCGGATCGACGAGTCCGTGCGCCGCGTCGTGAGGACCAAGCTCGAGCGACTGTAGGGGGTCTCGGGCCTGCCGGTTGGGGATGAGAGCGTCCCCTCCCGCCAATGTACAGAAAAGTCGGACTTCCCCGGCGCCCATCAGGGAAATCGCACGGGGAAGTCCGACTTTTCTGTACATTGAGGAAGAGGCCTGGGCGGCTAGTTCTTCTCGACGCGCATGCAGCGCATGGCGTTGAGGATGGCGATGATGGCCACGCCCACGTCGCCGAAGACGGCGAGCCACATGTTTGCCACGCCGAGGGCGGCGAGCACCAGGATGAGAATCTTCACGCCCAGCGCGAAGACGATGTTCTGCCACACGATGCGCATGGTCTTTCTCGCGACGCGCATGGCCGACGCGATCTTGGAGGGGCGGTCGTCCATGAGGACGACGTCGGCGGCCTCGATGGCGGCGTCCGAGCCCATGGCGCCCATGGCGATGCCCACGTCGGCGCGCATGAGCACGGGGGCGTCGTTGATGCCGTCGCCCACGAAGGCCAGGCGCGCGCCGTCCCCCTCGCCCGCGAGCAGGTGCTCCATGGCATCGACCTTGTCCTGGGGGAGAAGCTGCGCGCGGACCTCGTCGATTCCCAGGCGCGTGGCCACTGCCTCGGCCACGTCCCGGCGGTCGCCGGTGAGCATGACGCAGCGTCGCACGCCGGCGGCATGAAGGTCGCGGACGGCCTCCTCGGCGTCCTCCTTCACCACGTCGGCGATCACGATGTGCCCCACGTACTCGCCGTCGACCGTGACGTGCAAGATCGTGCCCGTGAGGTCGCAGTCGTGCCAGGCGGCCCCGTGCTCGGCCATGAGCTTGTCGTTGCCCACGAGGACCAGGTGCTCGTTCACGCGGGCGCTCACGCCGTGGCCGGACTCCTCCCGCGCATCGGCGATCTTCTCGCGGTCGATCTCTCCGGAGTAGGCGGCGCGCACGGAGACGGCGATGGGGTGGTCCGAGAAGGACTCGGCGTGCGCCGCCATGGAGAGCACGTAGTCAGGGTCCACGCCTGCCTCCGGGTGAATGGCCACCACGTTGAAGGTGCCGCTCGTGAGCGTGCCCGTCTTGTCGAAGACCACGGTGTCCACGTGCGCGAGGAGCTCGAGGTAGTTGGAGCCCTTCACGAGGATGCCCAGGCGAGAGGCGCCGCCGATGCCGCCGAAGAACGAGAGCGGCACGGAGATGACGAGCGCGCACGGGCAGCTCACGACGAGGAAGGTGAGGCCGCGCAGGACCCAGTCCGACCAGAGTCCCATGCCCGCGAGCGGGGGGATCACCGCGAGCGCGAGCGCGGAGAGCGTGACCGCCGGCGTGTAGACGCGAGCGAAGCGGGTGATGAAGTTCTCGGTGCGGGCCTTCTTCTCGCTCGCGTTCTCCACGAGCTCGAGGATGCGCGAGACGGTTGACTCGCCGTAGGGCCTGGTCGTGCGCACGCGCAGGACGCCGGTCATGTTGACGCAGCCGGAGATGACGTCGGCGCCGGGCTCCACGTGGCGCGGGACGGACTCGCCGGTGAGCGCCGCGGTGTCGAGCTGGGAGACGCCGTCTGCCACCACTCCGTCGAGGGGCACGCGCTCGCCGGGCTTCACCACGATGACGGTTCCGGGGGCAACCTCGGCGGGGTCGACCTGCTCGAGCCCGCCGTCCCCCTCGACGTTGGCGTACTCGGGCGCGATGTCCATCATGGCGGCGATGGACTTCCTGCTCTGACCCACGGCGTAGCTCTGGAAGAGCTCTCCCACCTGGTAGAAGAGCATGACGGCGGCACCCTCCGCCATGTGGGGCTCGGTCTCGGGGAAGAGGACCATCGCAAAGGCCCCGAGGGACGCCACCGACATGAGGAACGCCTCGTCGAAGGGGTCTCCGCGACGGATGTTGCGCGCCGCCTCGAGCAGGGTCTTGTAGCCTGCGATGAGGTAGGGGACGAGGAACAGGGCAAAGCTCGCATAGACGTCCCCCGGCGTGCCGAACGCCCTGGCGAGGAGCCCCGTCTCCTCCACGACCATCACGGCCGCGAAGATGGCGAGCGCAACGATGATGCGGTTGCGCCACTTGATCTGCTTCTTGTTCACGACTACTCCTCTGCAAATTGGGGACAGTCCCCAATTCACATAAAACTTTTCTGCAAATTGGGGACTGTCCCCAATTTGCAGGGCTAGCGGACGATCTCGCAGTCGGGCTCGATCTCGGCGGTGCGGGCGACAACGCGGTCGAGCACCTCGTCGAAGCGTCCGTCCGCGGCGCAGAGCGTGAGCTTCTGCGTCATGAAGTTCACGGAGACTTCGTCGACGCCGTCAAGCCTGCCGAGCGCGTCCTGGAGCTTGCGGGCGCAGTTGGCGCAGTCGATCTCGTCGAGCCTGAATGACTTTCGCATGGTTCCTCCTATTCGCAGATGTGGGACATGCCCTGGTTGAGCATCGTGTAGACGTGGTCGTCCGCGAGCGAGTAGACGACGTTGCGGCCGTCGCGCTGGAACTTCACCAGGCGCGCCTGCTTGAGGGTGCGCAGCTGGTGGGAGACGGCGCTCTGCGTGCTCCCGGTCTGCTCGGCGATGTCCGCGACGCAGAGCTCGCGGCCCATGAGGGCAAAGAGGATCTTGATGCGCGTGGTGTCGCTGAAGACCTTGAAGAGGTCGGCGAGGTCGTAGAGCAGCTCCTCGTCCGGCATCTCGTCGGGCGTCTCCCCAACGGTCAGCTTCTCCGCCATGTTCGCTCCTTCCAAATGAGCATATGAACACGTGCTCATATATTACCTACGGATGATTATATGAGCATGTGTTCATATGTCAAGGGAGAATTCCGCCGAGCGGAGCAGAGGGGGAACGGGCCTACGCGAACTCGATTTCGCCGGTCTCGGCGTTCATGGACTTCACCACGGCGAGGGACTCCACCTGGTAGCCGCGGCGGCGCAGCTCGTCGCCCCCGGGCTGGAAGCCCTTCTCGATGGCGATGCCGATGCCCTCCACGATGACGCCCGCCTCGTCGCAGATCTCGAGCAGGCCGTTCATCGCGCAGCCCATGGCCATGAAGTCGTCGATGATGAGCACGTGCTCGCCGGGGGAGAGGAAGCGCTTGGCCACGATGACCTGGTACTCGCGGCCCTTGGTGTAGCTCGTGATGTTGGTGCGGTACTGGTCGCCGTCCATGTTCTTGGACTCGGTCTTGCGCGCGAAGACCACCGGGACCCCGCCGAAGTGCGTGGCGGCGACGCAGGCGATGCCGATGTCGGAGGCCTCGATGGTGAGGATCTTGTCGATGCGCTTGCCGGCGAAGAGACGCGCCCACTCGGCGCCCATGTGGTCGTAGAGCGCCACGTCGCACTGGTGGTTGAGGAAGTTGTCGACCTTGAGGACGTTTCCCTCGCGTACGATGCCGTCCCGACGGATGCGATCCTCAAGCTCCTGCATGTGCGTGCCCTCCCTCGCGCGTGTTATGTCCCAACCATTATGCACGCGCGCAGGGAGTTTTGGCGGCTCGTCCGAAAACTCGCTGAAATCGGGGAGGGGCGCGCGGCGCCGTCCGGGGCTACCGCGCCTTGCGACCGAAGAAGGGGAGCCTGGGCAGGCGCCCGCGGAAGGGGCTCACGAAGTCCTCCTCGCCGATCTGCTCGGTGGCCTCGACCTCGGGGGGCACCGTCTGGACCACCCCGTTGGGGACGTCGGCGACGGGCATGTCGGTTATGTCGGGCACGACGGTTGCTACGGGGCGCTCCTCGCCGGCGGCGCGCTCCTCCGCCTCGGCCCTCTCGCGGTAGCGGACCATCATGTCGCGCTGGAGCTCGGTGACGCTGGGAGGGGCCCAGATGAGAGCGTTCGCGCCGGAGGCGATGGTGGTCGCGGCGGTCTCGTCGTCGCGCCCGCCGGTGGCGATGATGGGCAGCGCGGGGAAGGCGGCTCGCAGCTCCGCGATGACCTCGGGGGTGCGGCGCCCGGCGGCGACGTTGATGATGCGCGCGCCCGCCTGGACCTTCTCGGCAGCCTCGTTGTCGAAGCGCGTGATCGTGGCTACAACGGGGATGTCCACGGTGGAGACCACCTGGCCCACCATCTCGGGGGTGGCGGGGGAGTTGAGCACCACGCCGGCGGCGCCCTGCATCTCGGAGACGGCGGCGAGCTCGGCGGCGCGCCGGCCGGTGGTGGTGCCGCCGCCCACGCCCACGAAGAGCGGGGCCTCGGCCACCGTGAGCAGCGCCTGCGTGATGGCGGGCTGCGCGGTGAAGGGGTAGACGGCAAAG
>CALUJT010000051.1 GCA_944321005.1 uncultured Atopobiaceae bacterium
GAATGCTAAACCTGTCCCAAACCGTCTGCACGAAATAACACGTCCCCAATTGACACCCGACCGGCTTACTTTGCGTTGGGATTCGTGGTGCCCGCGAGGGGCTTCTCGCCGGGACGGGCCGCCGGGCCCACGAGCTCGTGCGCGACGTACGGCTCCTCGAGGTAGGCGACCTCGTCGGGCGCGAGCGTCACGTCGAGCGCCGCCACCGCGTCGTCAACCCGCTCGGGCTTTGAGCAGCCCACGATGGGCGCCTCCACGCCGCGCGCCCAGTGCCAGGCGAGCGCGATGCGCGACATGGGCACGCCGCGGCGCTCGGCCAGCTCGGCCACGCGCGCGACGATGGGCATGTCGCGCTCGCGGTCGGCGTCGTACTTGTTGCGCATCGTGGCGTCGGTCGTCGAGCGCTTGGACGCGGAGTCCCAGGTGGGACGGCACAGGTGCCCGGACGCCAGCGGGCTGTACGGCGTGAGCGCCATGTCATACTGGCGGCACACGGGAATCATCTCGCGCTCGTCCTCGCGGTAGAGCAGGTTGTAGTGGCACTGCATGCTCGTGAACGGGGCCCAGCCGTTCTGCCCGGCCGCGACCTGCATGTTGTGGAGCTGGTAGGCGTACATGGCGCTCGCGCCGAGGGCGCGCACCTTGCCCGCGCGCACGAGGCCGTCGAGCGCCTCCATGGTCTCCTCGATGGGCGTGTCGTAGTCAAAGCGGTGGATGATGTAGAGGTCCAGGTAGTCCGTGCCCAGGCGCGCGAGCGTGCCGTCGATCTCGCGGTTGATCGCCTCGCGCGAGAGGCCGCCCTCGTTGAAGAAGACCTTGCTGGCGAGGACCACCTGGTCGCGCGGCACGCCCAGCTCGCGCAGGGCGGCGCCGATGTACTCCTCGCTCGTGCCGTGCGCGTAGCAGTTTGCCGTGTCGATGAAGTTCACGCCCAGCTCGAGCGCGCGGGCGATCACCGCACGCGTCTCGTCCGGGCCGATCGTCCACTGGTGGAAGTCAGCCGAGGGCGCCCCGAAGCTCATGCCGCCCAGGCACAGCCGCGGAATCCGGATGCCGGAATGGCCAAGCTTCGTGTACGTCATGTCTGCCATGTTGCAACCCTTCTGTCAAATGGGGACGTGTTTATTCGTGCAGATAACCTGTCCCAAAACGTCTGCACGAAATAACACGTCCCCAACGTGCTGTTACGCGGGGTAGTCCTCGTCCGTGACGGGCTCGAGCCACTCGTTGCCGCAGTTCTCGCCCGGCGCCTCGAAGGCGATGTGGGAGAACCAGGAATCACGCGCGGCGCCGTGCCAGTGCTTGACGCCAGCCGGAATCACCACGACGTCGCCCGGCGTGAGCTCCTGCGGATCCTTCCCCCACTCCTGGTACCAGCCGCGCCCGTCGGTGCAGACGAGGATCTGCCCGCCGCCCTTCTCGGCATGGTGAACGTGCCAGTTGTTGCGGCAGCCCGGCTCGAAGGTGACGTTGGAAAGCCCCACCCCGCACTCCGCGGCGCTGGTCAGCGGGTTGAGGTACGAGTTGCCGATGAAGTACTGGGCGTACGCGTCGTTGGGGCTGCCCAGGCCGAACATGGGCGAGAAGGACGAGCCCTCGCCGGCGTCCGCCTCGTCCCCGTAGACCTTGAGCGCCACGCGAAACGCCGCCCACGCGTTGGGCCAGCCGGCATAGAACGCCTCGTGGGTGAGAATCTCCGCCATCTCCTCGCGCGTGACGCCGTTCTTGCGCGCCGTGGCCATGTGATACTCGAACGAGCTGTCCACCATGCCCTTGGCCACGAGCGTCACAACGGTCACGATCGAGCGCATCTTGAGGCTAAGCTGCCCCTCGCGGCTCCATACCTCGCCAAAGAGCACGTCATCGTTGAGCTGTGCGAACTTGGGGGCGAGCTCTCCCAGCTGATCGCGCCCCGCCGTCTGCTTGACTGCCATGTTGATCTCCTTTCACCGGACCTTGTCCGCCTGGTTACTTACGAATGATTCAAAAAGGGTCTGTCCCCTTTTGAATCATCGCCTCGCACGTCCGAGCCGGGCCTTGCAGCACGTCGAGCGGACCCACCGCATGGCCCAGCGTGACCTGGCCGCCGTAGCGTGCGGAGTTCTTCTCGTCGTCAAAGAAGAGCGCGAGCCAGTCTCCCTCGGGCTTGTAGTTGAGGTCGCCGTCGCACCAGCCGGGATGGACGTCAGCCGCGCCGTGCGGCAGCGAGAAGGGCAGCTGTCCGCAGCACCCCACGCTCGAGACGCTCATGGAGAGCTCCTGCGGAAGGCGGTCGGCAAGCGCGCGGGCGGCAACGGAGCCGTTCAGCTCCACCGGCACAGCGACCTCGCCTATCCGCAGCTCAACCCTCACGTCCGCCTCCCATGTGACAAAGGGACAGTCCCTTTGTCACATTCTCCGTCGCGAGGGGGTGCGCTACAATTGCTTATATCGTATATCGTGATATTCCAAACTCTCATAGGAGTGTATATGGAGCTCCGCACGCTTCGCTACTTCCTCGCCGTCTGCGAGCGCGGCACGATGTCGCGCGCAGCGGAGGCGCTGCACGTGACGCAGCCCGCACTCTCGCGCCAGATCGCCCAGCTGGAGCGTGAGCTCGGCGCCCCGCTCCTCGAGCGCCACAGCCGCAGCGTCACACCCACCGAGAAGGGCCTCTACCTGCGACGTCGCGCGCAGGAGATCGTGGGCCTCGCGGACCAGACCACCTCTGACCTCACGCACGGCGAGGACATCGTGGAGGGCGACGTCTTCATCGGCGCCGGCGAGTCAGAGGGCCTGCGCGTGATCGCCCGCCACGTGCGCGCCTTTCGCGAGAAGTACCCCGGCGTGCACTTCCACCTGCACAGCGGCAACGCGCCGGACCTCATCGAGCGCCTGGAGCACGGCGTCGACGACTTCGCCGTGCTCATGAGCTACCCGGACGTTGACCGCTACGCGCACCTGCGCCTCTCCCCCACCGACGCCTGGGGCGTCCTCATGCGCGACGACGACCCGCTGGCCGCGCGCGAGTCCGTGAGCCCCGCCGATCTTCTCGACGCGCCGCTCGTCGTGCCGGAGCGCCACGCCAGGGGCAATCACCTCACCGGGCTTCTCGCCACGTGGTTTGGCGAGCGCGCCGGCGAGGCCAATATCGCGGCGACGTACAACCTCGCCTACAACGGAGCGCTGCTCGTGCGCGAGGGCGTGGGCCGTATGCTCTCCTTCGACGGGCTCACGACCGTGGGCCCGGGCACGGGGCTGGAGTTTCGCCTGCTCTTCCCGCCGCTCGTCTCGGTCATCGACCTCGCCTGGAAGCGCGACGTCCCCCTCGGCGACGCCGCGCGGCGGTTCCTAGAGCTCGTTCGCGATAGACAACAGTCAGAATCATATGTCGGTGTTTGAAGTCAATTGATATTGGATAGAATCTATACAACATCAATTGGAGCAAGGAGTCGACATGGCTACCAGAACCGCACCCCTCGGCAACCGCGTTGACGTCAACCTCAAGCGAGCATTTGAGGCGACAGCAGAGGAGCTCGGGCTGAGCGCCACCTCTGCGCTCACAGTCTTCATGAAGCGCTTTGTGGAGGACGGCGGCTTCCCCTTTGACGTGCGTCGTCGCGTTCCGAGTGAGCTTGAGTACGCAGCGGAGATGGACACCCGCTATCGCGCCATGCGCGACGGAAACGAGACCGAGCACGACCTCGTGGAGGTCTAGGGATGCCGTACCTCTGGGACGACCAGACCTGGGCGGACTACCAGTACTGGCTCACGCAGGACAAGAAGACCCTCCGTCGTATCAACGCCCTGCTCAAGGACATCGCGCGAACCGGTGGGTCCGAACCGGGAATCGGCAAGGCCGAGCTGCTTAGACACTCAAAGGAGGGTCTGAGCAGCGTACGTATAGACGGGAAGAATCGGCTCACCTACAGGGTCGATGGCGACGTGGTACGCATCGTCTCCTGTCGAGGCCACTACGAAGATCGCTAACAACATCACGCTCACCATAGGAGGAGGACACGCCATGAAGGTCATGCTCGTGAACGGAAGCCCGCACAAGGCGGGGAGCACCAACCGCGCGCTCCAGGAGGTGGCGTGCACCCTCGAGGCAGAGGGCGTGGAGGCGGAGATCTTCTGGATCGGTGCTCGGCCCGTGGGCGGCTGCGTGGCCTGCGGAGGGTGCGCCAAGCTTGGACGCTGCGCGTTCGACGACGTGGTGAACGAGTTCCGCCCCAAGGCCGCCGAGGCCGACGGCTTCGTCTTTGGCGCGCCGGTGCACTACGCGCACGCCGCTGCGTCGCTGCTGGGCTTCATGGACCGCCTCTTCTACAGCAACGGCCGAGCGGGGGCGCCCAACGTGCTCGCGTACAAGCCGGCAGCTGCCGTGGCGAGCGCCCGACGCGGCGGCACCACCTCGGCCTTCGACGACATCAACAAGTTCTTCACCATCGCGCAGATGCCGGTCGTGAGCTCGCGCTACTGGAACAACGTGCACGGCAACGTGGCCGAGGAGACAGAGCGGGACGCCGAGGGCCTCTGGACCATGCGCCAGCTCGGCCGCAACATGGCCTGGATGCTCAAGTGCCTGGAGGCAGGTCGCGCCGCCGGCGTGCCGCTGCCCACGCAGGAGGCCGGCCAGCAGACGAACTTCATCCGGTAGGGGCCTGCCGCGACGACGGCCAAAGCCCTTCGGGTATTGCATAGTAAAGGCGGCTTACCGGGAGCTGACGTCGACCCCGTACACTGGCGAGAAGAACGTGGGTAATCCGCCAGCCGCCGAAAGGAGTCGCCATGGGCGCGGTCGTCGCCTTCTGCTCACAGACGGGCTCTGCCAAGAGATACGCCAACTGGCTCGCGGAGGAGCTCGGATGCCAGGCGGTCCCGCTCGAGCGAATCGAGACCGCTGCCGCGGACGCGGACCTCGTGGTCCTCTGCAGCTGGTTCCACGCGGCATCGCTCAAGGGGGCAAAACGGTTCCGGGCCTATATGGCGGCGCACGGCGAGAAGCACTATGCCGTGGTTGCCGTGGGCGCCACGCCCATGCCCTGCGAGCTCTGGCCCGCAAGCGAACACGAGAAGGCGTTCCGACGCTCCTTCCCCGCAGAGGCCTACCTCGATCTGCCATGGTGCTACTGCCAGGGCGGCTTTCGCTTCGATCGGCTCGGCGCGATTGACAAGGTCATGATGCGCATCTACTTCAAAATGCTCGAGGGCGAGGCGCGCCGGGGCAGCGAGCGCTCTGCCACGGCCCTCGCCCAGATGCGCGAGGGCTACGACGGCTGCGAGCGCAGCTACCTCGATCCGCTGGTCACCGAACTCCGAGCACGCAGTTGGGCGTAGGGACGACCCACGAGGTTCTTCTCGACTACGCTGTGCGCATCTTGTCTACATACTCCCTAAAGAACGGCATATCATAGCCAATCCGACCGCGCCCGCGCTCCCCAATGACGCCCTGTTCAATGAGACGCGCACGATACTTGGACGCGTAGTTGCTGCTCACACCCATGCGCTTCGCGACATTTGAAATGGAACTCACGTCCCCACTATCGGGCAGCATCGCCTCAAGAAACTGAACATCCTGTTCGGAGAGCTCGCGATAGGTCGGCGCGAGCACACGCTGCTCCATATCAGAGCGCGCGAGCTCGATGCCACGCTCGACGTCATTCTCGGAGATTACCTGCTCGCACGGGTTCTGGTCCCAGACCCGATAGCCCACAAGCTGCATCATGAACGGAAAGCCTCCGATGGCCTTGACCATGCGCTGCAGCTCCGTCGCTCCGACCGTTCGTCCCTCGCTCTCTATGGTGCGCCGCAAAGCGTCCGCCACTTCTTGATCGGCGATGCTATCCAAATGATGCTGGACACAGCGGCGCAGGAAAGAAACGGACTCGTCCCGCAACAACGCTGACACCTGCTGGGGAAGGCCCGCCATGAGCAGTCCCACTCGTTTGCCCTCACGGACGAAGAGTTGGTACGTCGAGGCGAAAGCGATCATCTCGTCGAGCGTGACGCGAATCTCATCGATGGTTATCAGGAGGCCTATGTCGTACTTCTCCAGCGACTTGAACAGGCGATTCATGCGCGTGCGCCAGTTCTCGGGCTCCCGAGCAGGCGTCTCCCACTCGGCACCGAAAAGCTGAGCGAAACTGATTCCCTTAAGCCTTGGGCTGTCGCTCTGATTGACGAACTCCGCCGCCGCTTCTTTTGTCTGCTCGTAGATGTCCTCAAGCATACCGGGCGCCGCTGCCACGCTCACCGCAATCCAGCCATGCGAGGTCGCCTCTGAGGAGAGGTACGAAAGAAGCGCCGTCTTTCCGGTGCCGCGCGCCCCGATGAAGATGGTCGAGAGATTGGGGTCGCCCGGGCCACGGTCAAGCGCCCTCAGGATATCGTCGATGATGTAGGTACGCCCCGCCATGAACGGCGGCACCATGCCAAATGTCGGTGTAAACGGGTTGTGATACTCGCCCACCAGAGGCCCCTTCCCACGGAAACGCAGCTGCACGGCACCATTCTCGGTATCTTTCACTTGTTTTGCAAGTTTTCCCGTCTTTTCCCGATTTTTCCCTTCTTTTCCCGTTTGGGGAAAGCCTTCCGGCGATGAAACATGCTCTGCCCACGACATGATGGAGCGCAGATGCTGATAAGGCTCTACAGCGAGCGGCTCAGCTCGAAGGCGCGCTGCTGGGCGCCCGTGGCGCGCGTCATGGACGGCGTACCGCAGCCGTAGCCGAGCACGCGGCCGCAATCGCGCAGGTCGAGATAGCGGACCAGCGTGTCGTAGTGCGACTCGAGGGCGTCGAAGGTCCATCCGTCCGCGCTCCACGCCACGGCGAGAAGGACGGAGCGCAGCCGTCGCGCCGTGATGGAGGAGTTCTCGGAGCAGAAGCGGTCAATCACGGTCTTGAGCTGGGCGGACATGCCGTAATAGTAGAGCGGCGTCGCCAGGACCAGCACGTCGGCCGTGAGGATCTTGTCAAGGATCGCCGCCATGCCGTCGCGCTGGACGCATGGACGCGCGCCGTAGCCGCAGGCCACGCAGCCCGTGCACGGCCTCACGTCCTCCTGCGCCACGTCAATGCGCTCGACCTCGTGTCCCGCCTGGCGCGCGCCGCGCGCGAACTCCTCGCACAGAATGGCAGTGGATCCGTCGCGGTTGGGGCTCCCCTGCAGAATGACGACGTTCATGTCTGCCTCCTTCTAAAGTCCCAGGCCGACCGCCCACTCAGCCGCCTCGTCGCCGGAGCCGGACGAGAAGCGCTCGCCCTCCAGCCAGTCTCCGGCACCCGCTGCCTCAGCCAAAAGCTCGCCCGAGCGGCCGATGCCCGAGGAGGCGGAGGTGCAGAACGGCACCACGGTCTTGCCAGCAAAGTCGTTGCCCGCCACAAAGGTGCGCAGGGGCCAGGCGGCCTCGCCCCACCAGATCGGGTAGCCCAGAAGGACCGTGTCGTAGTTGGCCCAGCCGTCGGGCGTGACCTGCGCGAGCTCGGGGTTGGTCCCGTCCGCGCGCTCGACGCTCGTGCGGGAGGAGTCATCGTTGTAGTTGAGGTCGGCGTCCGTATAGGGCTGTGCCGCCTCAATCTCCCAGACGTCCGCGCCCAGCCGCCCGGCGATGGCCTCTGCGACCCCGGCCGTGTTGCCTGTAGCCGAGAAGTACGCGACGAGCACGTTGCCCGCCGGCGCGGCATCCGCCGCGGAGGCGTCCTCGACCGGCTCCGCTGCCGGAACCGCCGCGGGCGCCTCGTCCTTCTCGCCAGCGCAACCGGCCGGGAGCCCGATTGCGGCAGCGGCGGCAATTGCCAGGAAGTTCCTTCTCGTCAGCATGTTCTTCTCCCTACTCGCCCTTACTCGCCTTGGCAGGGCTCAGGCAGTCGGCGATCTTCTCGCCCGTGGCCAGATGGGTGTAGGTGGGCATCTCAAAGAGCACGGGCTTAGCTCCGACGTTTCGTTTCATATCCGCCCCTCTCTCTGCATCAAACTTTTCTGCAAGTTGGGGACTGTCCCCAATTCACAGTCATAGGTTACGCGACGTCGCGTATCTTGTAAATAGGTAAGCGACGTCTATTTTCTTATTTTCTTGATAAGCTGCGGTATACTTTCCTCGTACACGTTTTGGAGGAGTCATGGCAGAGTTCATCCGTGCGCGCAGCCCCGAGCAGAAGGGCCAGCGCCTCGAGGAGATAAAGGGCGCCGTACGCAGGCAGTTTGCCGAGCACCCCTATCACGAGATCACGCTCACCACCATCGCCGACGAGCTCGGGTGGTCACGCGCCAACCTGTACAAGTACGTCAGCACCAAGGAGGAGGTCTTCCTGCTCCTGACGGCAGACGAGATGGACGCCTACTTCAACGCGCTCCTCACCGCCCTTCCCGAAGGGTGCGGCCTCGCCCCCGGCACCGTGTCCGAGGTCTGGGCGGGCATCGCAAACGCCCGCCAGGAATACTTCCGCCTGGGTGACCTGCTCACCACCATCGTGGAGACCAACGTCACGGTGGAGCGCCTCATGGCGTTCAAGCGCGCCTACTACGACCACGTGGCAGAGATGCGCGAGCGCCTGCCGCTCATTCTTGGCATCGCGCCGGAGCGCGTGGAGCCTCTGCTCATGGCGATCTACTATCACGCGACCGGCCTGGTCAGCGGCTGCTGGAAGAATCCCCTCATCACCGAGGCGCTCGAGCGGCTCAAGATCACCCGGCCGGAGACGGACTTCCTCACCGAGATGCGCGACTTCATAGGGATGTGCCTCGACCACTACGCGCGGTAGTCCCGCCCGTCTACGTCTCTCACACGCCATCTGCGAGGTTTCGCCCTTCGTGCGATGTTCGGAAACTCCGATGCGGGGTTTGCCCCTTCGTGCGATGCGTTTTTGAGGCCGTTCTGATTTTTGATTTGATATTTGATTTTATTTCCTGGGATAACGTCGTGAGGAATTCCTCTCCAGAGCCCTCGCGGCACAAAAAAGCATCGCACGAAGGGGCAAACTCCGCGGCGCTCCTCCCGAACATCGCACGAAGGGGCAAACCCCGCAGCCAGCTCGATGTAACAGGTCGAGCCCGTTTTCACGCGCGCGCGAAACGACGGCGTATCCTTGTCTGGCTCGTCGGAGATACGGAGTCACCCATGTCAGCAACACATGACAACGCGTCGCGCGGCACCGCCGTCGCCGCCCTCAGGGCCGCCTTCCCCCACACCATCCCCATCTTCGCGGGATTCTGGTTCCTGGGCATGGCCTATGGCATCTACATGCACGCCGCGGGCTTTGGCTTTGCCTACCCCATGCTGATGTCGCTCCTCATCTTTGGCGGCTCGCTCGAGTTCGTGGCGGTGAGCCTCCTGCTCGCCCCGTTCAACCCGCTGGCGGCGCTGCTCGTCTCGCTCATGGTGCAGGCGCGCCACCTCTTCTACGGCATCGCCATGCTGGAGCGCTACCGCGACATGGGCTGGAAGAAGCCCTATCTCATCTTCGGCCTCTGCGACGAGACCTTCTCCATCAACTACTCCGCCGAGGTCCCGGCGGGCGTCGACCGCGGCTGGTTCATGTTCTTCGTCACGCTGCTGAACCAGCTCTACTGGGTGTCGGGCGCCACCATCGGAGGCCTTCTGGGGGAGGTGGTGCCCTTCGGCACCGAGGGCCTCTCCTTCGTGATGACGGCGCTCTTCGTGGTCATCCTCCTCGACCAGTGGCAGAAGGACCCGGAGCACCGCTGGAGCGCCGTCGTGGGCGGGGCCTGCGCGGCGGGGTGCCTCGCCGTCTTTGGGGCGGACAGCTTCATGGTGCCCACCATGGTCTGCATGGTCCTCGCACTCCTGAGCGTTCGCGAGGCGCGGGCGAGAAGAGCGGCCGAGCCTCCGACTGAGCCGCGGGAGGGGGGCGCCTCATGACCCTCGTCCAACAGGTCGTCACCATAGGCGCGTGCGTCCTGGGCACCCAGCTCACGCGCTGGCTCCCCTTCCTCGTCTTCTCCGGCCGCCGCGGGACGCCTCGCGTCATCACCTACCTCGGGCAGGTGCTGCCGCTCGCGCTCTTTGCCATGCTCGTGGTCTACTGCCTCAAGGACGTGAGCTGGCTCTCGGGCTCCCACGGCGTGCCCGAGCTCATCGGCATCGCCATCACCGCCGGACTCCACCTCTGGCGCCGGCAGATGCTGCTCTCCATCGCAGGCGGCACCATCTGCTACATGGCGCTCGTGCAGCTCGTGTTCTGAGCGCCGCGCGCCTCAGCCGACGCGCACCCGCCGCGGTTCTGCCCACCGTCCGTTAGAGAGCGCCGCACATGGGTATGATGCCCTCATTGGCCCCTCCCCCAAGGAGAAGAACATGAACGAAGCCACCGTCCCCGCCGAGTCGCGAAAGATCGGGCCGCTGCTCAAGCTCTACGGCATCTACTGCCTGGTCACCGCTGCGGCGGTGCTGGTGCTCATAGCCCTCATTGCCGTCCCCCTCGCGCAGTACGGCGTCGGCCTCTACCGCGAGCGCCACGACGTCACGCTCACGATGACGCTCGTCATCGTGCAGATGGTGACGATGTTCGTTGGCGCAGCGGGATACGTCGCCTTTGGCGTCCTCATGCTGCGCAACCGTCGGCGCCACGTGGCGCAGATCGCCTACGCGCTCCTGGGCGTGGGAATCGTCAACCTCGTGCTCGAGATCATGCTCAACGGCTTTGGCGACAACCTCATCTACGACGGCGTGCGCCTCGTGATACTGCTCGTCATCTCCGCGACCATCGACCCAACGCTCGTCACCGAGCGCCAGCTCCAGCGCAAGCTGCGCGACATGGAGACCGAGGAGGCGGCGGAAGCCGGAACGCTCGGCCGCGCCAAGGGCGACCGCGGCTTCATAGAGCTGGACTTCTTCAACCTGTTCTGGGTCTTCGTGGTCTGCTGCGTCCTCGGCCTCGTGATCGAGACCGTCTACCACATGGTCGTGGTGGACCCGGGCGTCTACCAGGACCGCGCCGGCATGCTCTACGGGCCCTTCTCGCCCATCTACGGCTTTGGCGCCGTGCTCATGAC
>CALUJT010000052.1 GCA_944321005.1 uncultured Atopobiaceae bacterium
CAGGACCTCGCCGACGCCGGCGAGTCCCGCCAGTACATCGACCTCATCTGGGGCGCCGTCCTCACGCGCTACCTCACGGCCGCGCGCTGGAGCGGCCTGGGCAACGTGCGCTCCGCCGGCCGCGTCCAGACGCCCACGCTCGCCCTGGTGGTCGAGCGCGAGCGCGAGCGCCTCGCCTTCAGGCCCGAGGACTACTGGGTCATCCAGGGCCAGGGCGAGAAAGGCGGCGAGGACTTCCGCATGACGCACGCCACGGCGCGCTTCTGGGAGAAGGACGCCGCCGACGCCGCGTTCTCGCACGTGAGGGATGCCACGGAGGGCCGCGTCACGGCGGTGGAGCGCAAGAGTCGCACGCAGCGCCCGCCCGCGCCGTTCAACACCACCTCCCTCCAGGCCGCGGCCGCCGCGGAGGGCATCTCGCCCGCCCGCACCATGCGCCTGGCCGAGAGCCTCTACATGGACGGCCTCATCTCGTACCCGCGCGTGGACAACACCGTCTACCCCAGCTCGCTCGACCTGCGCGACTGCGTGCGCACCCTCGCCAAGGTCCCGCAGTACGCCGGCACCTGCCAGGCGCTTCTCTCGCAGGGCAAGCTCACGGCCACCCGCGGCAAGCAGGAGACCACGGACCACCCGCCCATCTACCCCACGGCGGCGGCCAACCCGGACTCGCTGCAGCCGGCGGCGTGGAAGCTCTACAACCTCATCGCGCGGCGCTTCCTGGCAACGCTCATGGGGCCCGCCACGATTGAGGGCACCAAGGTCACGATAGACGTGGGGGGCGAGCCCTTCACCGTCTCCGGCAGCGTGCTCTCGAGCCCGGGCTTCCGCGCGATCTACCCCTACGGCCTCAAGAAGGACGACCAGCTCCCGGCCCTTGCCGAGGGCGACGTCGTGGGGGTCTCGGACATGGAGCTCCTGGCCAAGCAGACAGAGCCCCCCGCGCGCTACAGCCAGGGCAAGCTCATCCAGGAGATGGAGAAGCGGGGCCTCGGCACCAAGTCCACGCGCGCGAGCATCATCGACACGCTCTACGAGCGCAAGTACTTCAAGAACGACCCGATCGAGCCCAGCCAGCTGGGCATGGCCATCATCGACGCGCTCCACACGTACGCCCCGCGCATCACCTCGGCCGACATGACGGCCGAGCTCGAGGACGACATGACGCGCGTGGCGGACGGCGCCGAGACGCAGGAGCAGGTCGTGAACCACTCCCGCGCCCTTCTCGCCGGCCTCATGGACGCGCTCGTGGAGCACACCGACGACCTCTCCGAGCAGATCGCGGACGCCGTCACCGCCGACGCCAAGATAGGAACCTGCCCCAAGTGCGGCAAGGACCTCGTGGTCAAGACCTCCGCAAAGACCCGCGGCAGCTTTGCCGGCTGCATGGGCTGGCCGGAGTGCGACGTCACCTACCCGCTGCCCCAGGGCAAGATCTCCGCGCTCGAGGGCGAGGGCGCGGTGTGCCCGGAGTGCGGTGCGCCCCGCGTGAAGGTGCAGCCGTTCCGCAGCCGCGCGTACGAGACCTGCATCAACCCCGCCTGCCCCACCAACCGCGAGCCGGACGTGGACGTGGGCGCCTGCCCCGCGTGCGCGGAGGCCGGGCGCGAGGGGAGGCTCGTGGCGCACAAGTCCGAGAAGAGCGGCAAGCGCTTCATCCGCTGCACCAACTACGACGAGTGCGGGACCAGCTACCCGCTGCCCGCCCGCGGCAAGCTGGAGGCCACCGGCGAGACCTGCCCGGACTGCGGCGCCCCGCTCGTGGTGGTGACCACCGCCCGCGGCCCCTGGAAGCTCTGCCCCAACATGAGCTGCCCCGGCCGCGAGAAGAAGGAGGCGGCAAGGGCGACGCGCGGTGCCGGCCGCAAGACCGGCGCGAAGAAGGCCTCTTCAAGGAAGAGCACGTCAAAGGGGGCTTCTACCCGCAAGAAGTCCTAGTTCGCAGCGTTGGGGCGTCTCGCCGTATCATGACATAAGGCCCTGTCCCCTTCGTCATGTTGGGAGCCGCCCCATGCTGGACCTCAAGCGCGTTCTAGCGAGCAAGCCCAGAAGGCCGGAGCACGTGGAGCTCACGACCCTCTGGACCCCGTGGGGCGAGAAGATCGCGGCGGGCGAGAAGGACCTGCCCCCGGCGTCTCACCCGTGCCCCCAGATGGCGCGCGAGACCTGGACCCCCCTCGACGGCTGGTGGGAGTGCGCCTTCGTGCGTGCTGACGACGCCGGTGACGCCTGGCGCACGGCCACGCCCCCGACGGACGGCTGGCTGCCCATACGCGTGCCCTTCTCGCCCGAGGCGCCGCTCTCCGGCGTGGGCCGTCAGCTCCAGCCGAGCGAGCTGCTCTGGTACCGCCGTACCTTCGAGGTGCCCGAGCTCTCCGCGGGCGAGCGCCTCGTGCTGCACTTCGAGGCCGTGGACTGGGCGTGCGCCGTCTACGTCAACGGCGCGCCCGTGTGCGAGCACGTGGGCGGCTACCTGCCCTTCTCGGCAGACGTCACGGAGGAGCTGCGCCAGGGGACGAACCACCTCGCGCTCTGCGTCTTCGACCCCAGCGACGCCGGCACCCAGCTGCGCGGCAAGCAGCGCCTGGAGCGCGGCGGCATCTGGTACACGGCCCAGAGCGGCATCTGGCAGGACGCGTGGTACGAGGTCGTGCCGGCCGCGCGCGTGACGTCGCTCGAGGTCGACGCGCGCGTTTTGCGCGGCAGGGGGGAGCTCGTGATGCTCGCCGGCGTGGCGGGCGAGGGCACGCTTGCCGCCCGCCTGCTCGACGGGGGCCGCGAGGTCGCGCGCTCCTCCGTCCGGGCGTCCGGGGGACGGGAGGCGCGCCTCAGGCTCGACGTCCCCGAGCCGCACCTCTGGCGTCCGAGCGACCCGCATCTCTACGACATCGAGCTCACCTTTGGCTCCGATCGCGTGACCAGCTACTGCGGTTTTCGCAGCGTGGAGGTGCGCGCGGACGACTGGGGCGTCCCCCGCGTCCACCTCAACGGCAGGGCGCTCTTCCTGCGCGGCGTGCTCGACCAGGGCTACTGGCCGGACGGCCTCATGACCGCCCCCTCCGAGGCGGCCTTCGTCCGGGACATCCTCGCCGCGCGCGAGATGGCCTTCAACCTGCTGCGCATGCACCTGAAGGTCGAGTCGCGCCGCTTCTACGCGCTCTGCGACAGGCTGGGCATCCTCGTGTGGCAGGACATGGTGTCCGGCGGGGGCGCGTACGACGCCTGGCAGACGAGCTACAAGCCCACGCTCCTCCGCGCGAGCTGGGCGCTGACGTCAGACGAGGGGCCCCAGGCCGCGCGCCGGCTCTCCGCGGACGACCCGCGCTACCGACGCGAGTGGCGCGAGACCTGCGAGGGCACCGTCCGGCTGCTCCGCGGCCATCCCAGCGTCGTGGGCTGGACGCTCTTCAACGAGGGCTGGGGCCAGTTCGACGCCCGGGGCGCCTGCGAGGACGTGCGCGCGCTCGACCCCACGCGCCTCGTCACCGCGGCGAGCGGCTGGTACGACCGCCTCTGCGGTGACGTCTACAGCGTGCACAACTACTTCCGCCCGCTCGAGGTGTGGCGCGACCCCGCCCGCGAGCCGCGCGCCTTCGTGATCTCCGAGTTCGGTGGGGTGAGCTGGGCGGTTCCCGGGCACGTGAGTCTCGAGACGTCCTACGGCTACGAGACGGCGACGGGTGCCGGGGACTACGCTCGCGAGGTCTGCCGGCTTCTCGACCGCGCCCTGGCGATGCGCGAGGGCGGTCTGGCCGGCTACGTGTACACGCAGCTCAGCGACGTGGAGGAGGAGACCAACGGAATCCTCACGTACGACCGCAGGGTGAACAAGCTGCGGGCGGAGGGGGCGGGAGAGCGCTCGTAGCGGGTCCGAGCCGCCGGCCCGGCGTTCTTCTCGCCCCCTCGCCCCGCCTCGCACGGGGGCGCGTGACGCGTGGCGTTCTCGTGGCGCGTCCCCAGAGGCGCTACCATGGAAAGGCTAGGAGTGAACCCGAGGGGAGGCACATGGGCGCGCGCGGGGTGTTCATAACGATCGAGGGGGCGGACGGCTGCGGAAAGTCCACGCAGGCGGCGCTTCTCGAGGCGAGGCTCGTCGCCTGTGGCCTCGAGGTCGTGCGCCTGCGCGAGCCCGGCGGCACGGCCATATCCGAGAAGGTCCGCGCCCTGCTTCTGGACCCCGCCAACGCCGAGATGTCCCCGGAGTGCGAGCTTCTGCTCTACGAGGCCAGCCGCGCCCAGCTCACGCGCCAGGTGATCGAGCCGGCCCTGGCGCGGGGCGCCGTGGTCCTGTGCGACCGCTACTACGACTCCACCTACGCATACCAGGCGGGTGGCCGCGGGCTCGACGAGACGCTCGTCCGCCAGTCCAACGTCCTGGGCAGCTGCGGCCGCGTGCCGGACCGCACCCTCGTGCTCGACCTCGACCCGGCGACCGCCTTCGCGCGCGCCACGTCGGGCGGGGCGGACCGCATGGAGGCCGAGGGGCTCGCGTTCCAGAGGCGCGTCCGCGCCGCCTACCTGCGCCTCGCCGCGGAGGAGCCGGCGCGCGTGCGCGTCGTGGACGCGTCTGGCGAGAAGGACGAGGTTCTCGGGCGCCTGCTCGCCGCATGTGCGGACCTCTGGGACCTGCGGGGGTGAGCGCCGTGACCCGCAGCCCCGCTCTGCCCGCCGCGCTCGACGCCCTTTCGGACCAGCCGCGCGTCCGCGACTTCCTCGCCTCCGCCCTCGCCGAGGGCCGCCTCTCCCACGCCTACCTCTTCGTTGGCGTGCCCGGCTCCGGCAAGCACGAGGCCGCCGAGGCGCTGGCAAAGTGCGTGGCGTGCCCGTCGGGTGGGGACGCCACCTGCGACGAGTGCCGCCGCGTGGCTCACCGCACGCACCCGGACGTCCACTGGCTCGAGCCCGGGAGCGCCACGGGCTACCTCGCCGCCCAGATCCGCGAGCTCATCGCCGACGTCAGCCTCGCGCCCGTGCGGGCAAAGACCAAGGTGTACGTGCTCCAGCGCTGCGAGCTGCTGCGCGGCACGGCGGCAAACGCCCTTCTCAAGACCCTCGAGGAGCCGCCGGAGAACGTGATGTTCGTCCTATGCGGCCGCAGCGTCGCCGCCATGCTCCCCACCATCGTCTCCCGCTGCCAGCAGGTGCCCTTCCGCGTGGCGTCGCCCGCGACCGGCCTCGACTCGGTCATGCGCTCGTGCGCGGCGAGCCGCACGGAGGCGCAGGTGGCGCTCGCGGTCGCGGGCACTCCCGCGCGTGCCGCGGACTACCTGCGCTCCACTGCGCGCCAGCAGGTCAGGCGCCTTGTGGTGGAAACGCTGGACGCGCTCGCCCGCGACGACTCGTGGGACGTCCTTCTCGCCGCGCGCGAGATCGTGGCGGCCGTGGCCGTGCCCCTCGCCGACGTCAGGCAGGCGCAGGAGGACGCGCTGCGCGAGAGCCAGGACTTCCTCACCTCCGCCGCGCTCAAGCAGGTGGAGGACGCCAACAAGCGCGAGCTTACCGCCCGCGAGCGTTCGGGTATGATGGAAGCCCTGGCTGCCGTCGACTCGCTCCTGCGCGACGTGCTCCTGCGCTGCGAGGACGTCTCGTCGACGCTCGTGAACGAGGACGCGGCGGCAACCGTAGACCGCATCGCCGCGGCGTCGGACACCGCCGGCGTGCTGCGCGCCCTCGAGGCGAGCGCGCGCGTCGCGGACGACCTCGCACACAACGTATCGCCCCAGCTGGCCCTCGAGGTCATGCTGCTTTCCATCAAGGAGGCGCTCACATGCCCACCGTCATCCCGGTGAAGTTCACCTATGCCGCGCGCGACCTCTGGTTCGACCCGGCGGGCACCGGAGCCCAGGAGGGGGACCACGTCATCTGCCGCACGGAGCGCGGCCAGGAGATCGGCCTCGTCACCGAGGACGCCCGCGAGGTCTCCGGCGAGGAGCTCGAGCGGACCATCGGCCACGCCACCCTGCGCGACGTGGTGCGCATCGCCACGGACGAGGACCTCGACCGCGCCGACGAGCTCGCCCGCCGCGGCGAGGAGTCCATGCCCGCCTTCCGCCGCCACGTGGAGGCCTCCGGCCTGGACATGAAGCCCGTGGGCGTGGAGTACCTCTTCGACGGCGAGAAGGCCGTCTGCTACTTCGCGGCGGAGGAGCGCGTTGACTTCCGCCAGCTCGTGCGCGACCTCTCGCGCGAGTTTCACGTGCGCATAGACATGCGCCAGATAGGCGTGCGCGAGGAGGCGGCCATCGTGGGCGGCTACGGTCACTGCGGGCAGGAGCTCTGCTGCCGCCGCTTTGCCACGAGCTTTGACCCGGTCTCCATTCGCATGGCCAAGGAGCAGGACCTGCCCCTCAACTCGACCAAGATCTCCGGCGCGTGCGGCCGCCTCATGTGCTGCCTGCGCTACGAGTTCGAGGCGTACCGCGACTTCAAGAGCCGCGCTCCCAAGCGTAACGCCGTCATAGACACCCCGCTCGGCAAGGCCAAGATCATCGAGTACGACACGCCCAAGGAGCGCCTCACCCTGCGCCTGGAGAGCGGCAAGCAGCTGCGCGTGGCGCTTGCGGACATGACCGCCTCCGAGGCAGCGCACAAGAAGTCAGAGGAGCTGGGCTGCCCCTGCCGCCCGGACACCGTGACGCGCGAGGTGCTCGACCGCCTGGAGTCCCCGGACGTACAGATGGCCCTGGCGGAGCTCGACCGCAAGAACGGTGTCGTCCCCGAGCCCGCGCCCGACGCCTCGGACATCTTCGTGGAGCCCAAGCGCAAGCGTCGCCGTGCCTCCGGCGGAGCGCCCGCGGCCGAGAAGGGCGAGCGCCCCGCCGCCCCCGCGTCCTCCGAGGAGACGGGCGCGCGCCGTCGTCGCAAGCGTCGTCCCGGCGACGGAGGCGCACCCGCGCAGCCCGCTCCCGAGGCGCAGCCCGCCGTCACGCGCCGTCGCCGCCACCACCAGGCGGCCGCTTCCGCTCCCGCCGAGGGGGGACAGGCGGCGCAGGCCCCGCAGCAGCCCGTCAAGCGCACCCGCCGACCCGGCGACAAGGGCGGCCAGGCCGCTCAGGCCGCCGCGCCCCGCGGCATGCAGCCCTCGCGCAGGAAGCGCGCCTCCCAGCAGGGCGGAGCGCAGGGCGAGAAGGACCAGCAGCGCCGGGCCCCGCAGCACATGGCCGGCGGCCAGCAGGGCGCCGAGGGCGGCGCCCCCAAGCCTCGTCGCAGGCGCCGTCGCGGCGGCCGCGGCAAGGGCGGCCCCGGCGCCGAGGGCGCCGCGGGCGGAGGCTCCGCCGAGTAGCGCCCTGTGAGAGGGTGTCGAGCCCCACTTCGCGCACATGATGGAAAAGACGGCGGGTCGGGCCCCTCTCAGGGGCCCGACCCGCAACACGTTCTCTTGGCAGTGGCTGAAGTCGGCAGCTAGATCTTCTCCATGTTGGCCAGCACGCTCGTGTACCAGTGGTCCGCGTTGGGCGGGCAGTACTTCTTGGCGCCGGCATAGGTGAGCTGGCCGCCGTAGCCGATGGCGAGGCCCTCCACGTGGTCCCAGATGGCCTCCTCCCAGCTGCTCCAGCTCGAGCTGCCCCAGCCCCAGGCGTTGTGGGGGAGGAAGCACACGCGTCCCGTGGAGCTCTCCACGGTGGAGATGGCGGGGGAGAAGCGCGGGTCTACGCCAAACTCCCAGGCGGCCTCGGCGAACGTGGCGCCCTGGCCCGCGAGGGGGGAGCCGGCGAGGTAGGCGTCGATGCGCGCGCTCCACTCGGAGACGAAGGCCTGCTTGTCGCTCGACCAGTCGACGCTCCCGGCGTCGGGGCTCTCGGGAACCTCGACCGGCGCCTCGGAGCCGGAGCCGGTGGTGAACGTGGGGTCCTCGACCTCGTCCTGCGCCTCGGACTCCGCCGCCTGCTCGGCGGCGGCCTTCTCCGCGGCGGCGCGCTCGGCCTCCTCGCGGGCGCGCTGGGCAGCCTCGAGGGCCGCGCGGCGCTGGGCCTCCTCGGCGGCCGCCTGGGCGGCGATCTTCTCCTCGAGCTCGCCGCGGGCCTGCTCGGCCTCGGCGAGAGCGTCCTCGGCGCGCTGCTGCTCCTCCTCGGCCTCCTGCTGCTGGCCGTCGAGGGCGATGCGCGTCTGCGTGAGCTCGTTCTCCAGGGCAACGAGCTCGTCGAGGGCGCTGGTGTTCTTCGCCTGGATGACGTCGAGGTACTGGATCGTGGAGAGGAGGTCGTAGAAGTCGTCCGCGCCGAGCAGGAGCTCGACGAGCCCGCCGGAGCCCTGCTGCATCTTGTAGAGGGTGCGCAGGGAGCTCTCGGCCAGCTCGCGCTGCTCGGGCAGCCTGCGCTCTATCTCGTCGATGCGCTCCTGGTTCTCGTCAATCTGCCCTTGAAGCTCCTCGACGCGCTGCGTGGCAGCCTCGTAGTCCTGGTTGCCCTGCTGGATCTGCTGCTGGACCGCCTGGAGCTCCTCGGCGGGGTCTGCGACCGCGGCGTTGGGGCTGGCGAGAAGGGCGGCGATGGTGACGGCAAAACCGCACGTCACGGCCTTGACGGCACGGCCTAGGCGGGGTGTTGTCTCGGACCTCAAGAGCTATGACCTCCGTGATCGGCGGGCCTTGGAAAGGCTCGCTTCAACAAACAATCTTTTTGATTCTACGACGGAAGGCAGCGTATCACCGCATCTACACGACTCTAGACCGCGGGTTGAGGGTAACCGGTTACGCACGGGGTCGTCCGTCCCGCCCGTCAGCCGTGAGGAAAAAATCCCGCGACCCTAATGAGTAGGGCCGCGGGACGGGGAGGTCGGACGGCGCGCCTGGGGGATGGCGCGCCGTCGCTTTGCGCCGGAGGGCGCTGACCAAGGCTACTTGATGATGAGGGTGTCGCAGTCCGTGTTGCGCGTGAGGAACGTGGAGATGGAGCCGAGGATGGCGTACTTGATGGAGGAGAGCCCGCGCGCGCCGCAGATCACGAGGTCGGGCTGGATGACGTCGAGCATCTCGTCCTTGAGGGTCTCGCGGATGCGCCCGGCGCGGACGATGACCTCGACCTTCTTGATGTCGGGGTTGGCCTCGGCAGCCTTGACCTTGGCGTCTATGGAGTCGCGGAAGGCCTTCTCGAGGGACGGGATGATGTCCACCGGGAAGGTGCCCGCGGCCTCGAGGGCCGTGGAGTCGATGACGTAGCCGATGTAGAGCTCCGCGTTGTCGTTGGCGGCCATGACGATGGCTCGGTCGAGGACCTTGTCCTGCTGGTCGGAGCCGTCCAGGGAGACGAAGATCTTGTCGTAGCCGAGGTCTTGATAGGTTTGCGTGGCGGTGTCGGCCATGATGGCTCCCTTCTGGGTCCGCGGGCGGTTCCTGCGGGTTGGGTTACTTATGCCCCCGAGCCCTGCGGGCGGGCCGTTCTTCTCGCCAAGCGGCGTAGTTTTTCGGTGGCGGTCGGCGGGCGGTTCCGGGTTTGCCGCGGGCAAGCGACAATATAGGGCGGCTAGACTCGCAAGGGAGGAACCGTGAATTTCATCGAGCTCGTGAAGGCCGCCGTCTTTGGCCTCGTGGAGGGCGTGACCGAGTGGCTGCCCATCTCCTCGACGGGGCACATGCTGCTGCTCAACCAGTTTCTGACGCTGGACGTCTCCGAGGACTTCTGGAACATGTTCCTGGTGGTCATCCAGCTGGGCGCCATCCTGGCCGTCTGCGTGGTCTTCTTCGGCAAGCTCAACCCGTTCTCGCCCAGGAAGGGCAAGGCGGGACGCCGCGCCACCTGGTCGCTCTGGGCAAAGACGATCGTGGCCTGCGTGCCGGCAGCCGCGGTGGGCATCCCCATCGACGACTGGATGGAGGAGCACCTGGGCAGCCCCTTCGTCATCGCGGCGGCGCTCATCGTCTACGGCGTCGCCTTCATCGTGATCGAGACCGTGCGCGAGCGTCGCGCGGCGGCCCTTCCCGTACCGTCCCCCGGCAGGCACTTTGCCGCCGGCGCCGAGCCCGAGCGCCCCTCGAGCACGGAGCTCGCCGACGCCGAGGCGCGCATCCAGACGGTCGACGACATCGACTGGAAGACGGCGCTGGGCATCGGTCTCTTCCAGGTGCTCTCCATCGTCCCCGGCACCTCGCGCTCCGGCTCCACCATCATCGGAGGCCTCATCCTGGGCTGCTCGCGAACCGCGGTGGCCGAGTTCACGTTCTTCCTGGCCATCCCGGTCATGTTTGGCGCGAGCGCGCTGCGCCTGGTGAAGTTCTTCCTCGCGGGCAACGCCCTCAGCTCGCCCGAGGCAGCCGTCCTGGGCGTGGGCTGCGGCGTGGCCTTCGTGGTCTCCGTGGCGGTCATCCGCTTCCTCATGGGCTTCGTGCGCAAGCACGACTTCAAGCCCTTCGGCTGGTACAGGATCGTTCTGGGCGCGGCCGTGATCGCATGGTTCGCGCTCGTGGGTTAGGGGGCAGAGTGCCTATGGAGAAGAACCTCGTGACGTCGCCCGTCCGCCGCCTTCCCGCCCTGGCGCTCGCGCTGGCCCTCGCTGCCGGCGCGGCCTGCGGCATGCTCCCGCGCACGGCCCTCGCCGTGGAGGGGGAGGCCGCGGCAGCGGAGGCGGCGCCCGCCGAGACCGATGCCGCTCCCGCCGAGGGCGCCGCCGCTCCCGCCGACGCCGGGACCACCTGGTCCGCAGACGCCCCGCCCGAGGTCTCAGCCCCCGTGGCCCTTCTCGTGGACCGTGCCACCGGCACCGTCCTCTTTGAGCGCGAGGCGGACGCCCTGCGCACCCCCGCCTCCGGTTACCCCCCCCGGCGCCTGGTGGACGCGTCGCAGGAGGTCATCATCCGGGAGGAGGACTGCTGCACCCACGACGGCATCACCATCTCCGAGATCAGCGAGAACGGTCAGGTCATCGAGACGA
>CALUJT010000053.1 GCA_944321005.1 uncultured Atopobiaceae bacterium
CGAGAAGGGCCTCGAGCGCTCGCGCGTGGTGCGCATGGCAAACCTCAACGACACCTTCGGCTACCAGATCTTCCAGGGCACGCGAAACCCCAGCCGCGACAAGGTACTGCAGATCGCCTTCGCGATGGCCCTCACCCTGCGAGAGACCAACCGCGCGCTCACGGCAGCCGGCGTGAGCGAGCTCTACTGCAAGGACCGACGCGACGCGATCATCATCTTCTGCCTGGATCGCGGCTGCTCGCTGCAGAAGGTCAACGAGGAGCTCTACCGCTTTGGCGAGAAGACCATCTGCTAGCTCTTGGGGCGGGAAGCTCTTGGGGCGGGACGGTGGCCTGCGTCCCGCCCCCGGATAGGACTCCTCCCGGCGGGGTCGGCGCGGTGGCGCTGGCCCCGCTCTGCTAGGATGGGCGCATGGACACAGAAGACGAACTCGCCAGCTATCTTGACGCCCTCGAGCGCGACGCCTGCTACCGCGTGGACGCCGTGCTCAAGGAGGGTGCGCTCGAGACCACGGAGCGCGTCTCCTTCGTGGGGGAGAACGGCTCGGTGCTGGGGCCGTTCGTGCGAAAGCGCATCGGTGGCGAGTCCGGGCTGGGCGGTGCGTACGAGACCGTCTTCGCGGCGCAGCGGCGCGGCGTGCGGCTCGCGCACCTGCCACGGATGGTGGAGTGCCACCGTCGCGACGGCGACCTCGTGGTGGTGATGGAGTACGTCCCCGGGGAGACGCTCGGGAGCCGCGTGGAGGCGTGCCGATCGCGGGAGGAGCGCCTCGCGCTCGTGCGGCGCGCGTTCCCGGACCTCTGTGACGCCGTCTCCGAGCTCCACGAGCTTCTCGACCCACCCGTCATCCACCGCGACCTCAAGCCCGGCAACGTCATCGTGTCCCCGGGCGGCGTCACCCTCATTGACCTGGGGATTGCCCGAGCGTATCGCGACGGTGCGGAGCAGGATACCACGCACTTTGGCACGCGTGCCTACGCCCCGCCCGAGCAGTTCGGCTTTGGGCAGACCGGTGTCACGAGCGACGTCTACGCCCTCGGCATGCTGCTCTTCTTCTGCGTGACGGGGCGGGAGCCGTCGCAGGTGGATCGCGAGTCCGGCTTTCGCGACGCTGTGCTGCCGGAGGGGCTGCGCGCCGTGGTTCGCCGCGCGACCGAACTCGACCCGTCGGCGCGCTACGCCTCCGTGCGGGAGCTCAAGTCCGCGTTCTTCTCGGCCCTTGATGGTGAGCCCGCCGCACCCGATGGTCTTGCGGGGAAGAACGGGGGGCTCGCGGCCGCGCCGCCCGACTTTGCCGAGTCCTATGCCCCGCGGGATGGGGGCGGCTCGTTCTGGTCGTGGCTTGCGCGGGTGCCCGGATGGGCGGGCATCGTCTGGGACGTGGTGGTGCTGGGCGTGGCGGCGCTCTGCGTCGTGGGCTGCGTCATGGGCGTGGTTCAGCCCACGCACGAGAACGCCAAGTGGCCCGCGTGGTACCTCTTGACGTCCTACCTCGTGTTTCTCATGCCCATGCTGCTCGTTGCGTGCTACCTGCTGCTGGATCGTCGTCCCGTGAGGCGGGCGGTTCCCGCGCTTGCAAGCCTCACCGTACGGCAGGAGACGCGCGTGGGGCTTCTTGCCATGGCCGCGATCTTTGTCGCGTGGGTCCTGACCTCCGCCGCGGCGGGCGTGTAGGGGTTGCCGGGCGCGGGGTCCCCTAGCTCAGCTCGCGGACGAACGCCTCCAGCGCGGCGGCGTCGTGGCCGGGCTCTCGGGTGAAGTGGAACGAGCGCATGCCCGCCGCCTCCGCGCCGATGCAGTTGTCCAGGTTGTCGTCCACGAAGACGCACTCGGCGGGGTCGAGGTCGTAGCGAACGCAGAGCAGCTGGTAGATGGCTGGGTCCGGCTTCATGAGGCGCTCCATGGCTGAGACCACGTAGCCGTCGAGGTGGGGGAGCACCGGCGCGTGGCCGAGCTGCTCCATGATGCGCGTGGAGGCATTGGAGAGCAGGTAGATGCCGTAGCCCTCGCCCTTGAGGCGAATGGCGAGCTCGTTGGTGGCGGAGAAGGGCTCCGAGTGCTCGGGCCAGTGGGCGATGCACTGGCGCAGGTTGGGGTGCAGCCGCTCCGGCAGGTGGGACTCCGCGTAGCGTCGCATGGTCTCGTGCGTGATGGTGCCCGAGTCCAGGAGCGACCACATCGTGGTCCCAAAGAGCGCGCCCTGCAGCAGCGCCGCGTCCTCCGGCGTGTCCGTGAACAGGCTCGCGAAGTACGGCCCGTCAAAGTTCATGAGCACGCCGCCCATGTCGAAGACGATGTTGCGGATGGGCTTGGACGTGGGCTCGGGCATGGGGCCTCCTCGGTCGCGGGTGCTTGCGGAGAGTATAGCGCTGCGGGGGAGAAGGACGATCGTGGGGATTGATCGGATCTTCCAATGACGTGTGGGAAGGCGTCGTGATCGCCTCAGACTTGGCTCCACAAGTTGAGAGAGGGGGAGGATATGGGAGAGACGTCCAGGTCGGAGGGCGCATGGGTGATTTGCCCGGCAGGTGGGGATCGACCGGTGGAGCTTGTCCGGGTGATAGAAGCGTGGGAGTCCGTGGGAGATGAGGAGCTCGTTGATGGCTGTGTTCCCATGGATGGCAGCATCCGATCCTTCGACGAGGCTGGAAGAGAATGGTGCGAAGGTCGTGGTGGAGTATTCACCGGCTATTCTTCGGTGAATCAATTCGTCATGGACGTGTTCCAATTTGATCCGATGCGGGGATGCTGGCATGTGTTCGGGGGAGAAACGCGACAGGCTCTGTGGCCAGTCGCAATGGACGATCTCCATGAGCTGATGGAGATGGGCGACTCATGGGCCGAGGCTCTGGCAAGAATCCTGGCCGCGATTCCAAGGAGGGAAAGGGGGCGCGCGATACTGAGGGTGCCCCGCGGCCTGAGGCCCCAGTTCTCTAGGTGGTGTAGGGCGGTTGTGGAGAGTGGGGGTCTTGATGAGTGCCTTATCAGGGGGACGCGCTCTTTTCGTGAGGTGGTGCGGGAATGTGCGGGAGAGCCGGCATCTTCCTTGGCCGTGGGGGCCTCTTCTGGAACTGGCTGATTAAGCAACAAACAATTCGTTCTCGCGCCTGAACTGCTCGTAATGAATCGAGAGCAGCTCGTCGCTGGGAGATTGGGTGGGATCGGAGGGCTCGCGAAGCCTGACGGACTCGAATCGTGCGTACTCAGTCGAAGAAAGGCGCTCGCTCAGGACCACGTCGTGATGATCCGGGGTTACCGAGATGAGATGGGCATCGTAGAGGAGATGGAGATCCGCACGGAGGAGAAGTCCGTTCTGAACGATCTGGGACCTGCGCCCTCGGTATGGGTTGATGTGAGCTGCCTGAAGAACGGTCGTCACGTTTGTGCCAGAGATCGCGCACGCTTCGTTGTAGGCCTCAAGAAGCTTGCTGCGAAAGAGGCTCTGCTGCTCGCGCCTCACCTGCTGCGCCGTCACTCGGCGACGCTCGTCCTCTCCGTCGTATTCGACGACTATCTTCTGCTGTTCAGGCGAAAGATCGTCGAACCCTTGCGGTACGAAGGCGCCACGCGCTTCCGTTTCGTGCGAAACGGGGCCATGCAGGGTAAACATGCGCGTGACGCTGTTATAGCACTCAACGAATGCGAGGCCGCGTACAAGATAGCCGCCTCTTCGCTCGCGGGTCATTACGCCTACGGGGATGCCGTCTTCGAGGCAGTTCATCAGAGCTCGATTGTATTGTTGATTCACGTCCGCCCCTTGGTGGGCAGCGTAGTCGAGAATCCAAGTGCCGTCGGCAAGGGGAATGGGAGCCCTGTCATCGTAGCGGCCAGCACTGTTCGAGTGCACCGAAAGGGCGTACCTTCGATCTCCGTCATAGGAGACTTGCGCTGCCCCTGGGACGTAGATGCCGGAATCGCGGCTTAGGGGGATGGGCGTCAGGGGCCTGTTCTCCATGTGGTGGGGGAGCTTGGGGATGGCATTTCCGGTATTAGCGATGAACCAGTCGTAACACGGGACAAACTGCAAGGGTACGAGTTGCTCGGCGCGAGCAAGCGTGGGAAGAAGAACGGGGCATTCATAGACGAGCTGGCTTGGCATGTCGGTGGACCTCCCCTCAGCGACTAGATTATACGATGCTCTTGCGGTGGGCGTCTCTCATGCGACTGGCCGTGTGCTCGCGGAGCCCGAGCTCGAGCTATAGGTTGCTACTTTGGCCAACCATACAACACCCGCCTCTGGAGTCGGAAATAAGGGATTGGGCAGGGGTGTTGTATGGTGGGCCATTCTACATAACGCTCGCCGTGAGCGTGCATGGCGTCCGGCTGCGGCGTGCTACACTTTTCCCACATGACCAGGGGAAAGGAAACACCATGGCTGACGTGCTCTTTGTTGAGTATCCCAAGTGCAGCACCTGTCGCCGCGCAAAGGCGTGGCTGGACGAGCACGGCGTCTCGTACACGGACCGCCACATCGTCGAGGACAACCCCACGGCCGACGAGCTTGCCGAGTGGCAGGCGCGCTCGGGTCTGCCCGTGCGCCGCTTCTTCAACACGAGCGGTCGCCTGTACAGGGAGCGCAGCGTGAAGGCCCAGCTCGACGCCGGCATGTCGGACGTCGAGGCCGTTGCCCTTCTCGCTGAGGACGGGATGCTCGTCAAGCGCCCCATCGTGGTGGGGGAGGACTTCGTGCTCGTGGGGTTCCGCGAGGCAGAGTGGGAGGAGAAGCTATGCTAACCAGGGAGTTCTGCGCCGAGAACATGGAGCTCGTCCCCGCGGCCGTGGCCGCCGGCGCCGCGCGCATCGAGCTCTGCGACAACCTCGCCGTGGGCGGGACCACGCCCAGCTACGGCGTCATCCGTGCGGCGGTGGCCTTCGCACGCGAGCGCAGCGTTGACGTGATGTGCATGGTGCGACCGCGCGGCGGCTGCTTCGAGCACACCGCCGAGGAGGCGGCCATGATGCGCGACGACCTCATCATGGCCAAGAGCCTGGGCGTGACCGGCGTGGTCTTCGGCTGCCTGCGCGACGGCCGCCTCGACTGCGAGCTCACCTCCGAGCTCGTTCGCCTGGCGCACGAGGACACCCCCGAGGCCCCCGGTCGCGTTGACGTGACCTTCCACATGGCCTTCGACGCGCTTGCCCCGGAGGACCAGCTCGAGGCCATCGACTGGCTGGCGGAGCAGGGTGTGGAGCGCATCCTCACGCACGGCGGCGAGGCGGGCACGCCCATCGCGGGCAACCTCGACCGCCTGCACGCCTACGTCGAGCGCGCCGCGGGCCGCATCATCATCCTGCCGGGCGGCGGCATCACGTGGGAGAACGCCGAGGACGTGGCATCTGCGCTCGGCGTCCACGAGGTCCACGGCACCAAGATCGTCAAGGTGGCATAGGGTGCCCCGGTCCCGCTCAACGAAGGCGAGGGGCTTTGCGCAGGTCACGCCCAATCTTGGCGAGAACCTGGGGCTCGAGGAACTTCTCGCCAGGATGGAGGAGCCGGATGCCCGCGTGTCCGGCTCGGCGTTCTCCGGACTCGAGCTCGCGGACGTGACGGCGCATGGCACCACCTTCGAGAACGTGGTCTTTCGCGGGTGCACGTTCGACGGCGTGGGCCTTTCCGGCTGCATGTTCACGGACGTGCTTTTCTCGGGCTGCCGCTTCATCCGGTGCGACATGAGCCGCTCGTGGCTCAACCGGGTGGACTTCTCGTCCTGCTCCGCCCCGGGCATGAGCTTCGTCAAGGGGCGCCTCACGGGCGTGCTCATGGCGGACAGCCAGTTTGGTTACTGCGACCTTGCCGAGGCGTCGGTGAGCCGCCTGAGCGCGAGCTCCACCGGCCTCGCCGAGGCAAACGTGTTCTCAACCAAGCTCAGTCGCGTGGAGCTGGACCGCTGCGACCTCTCGCGCGCAACGCTCTACCGCGTGAGCCTTGCGGGCGTTGACCTCTCCACCTGCGACATCTCCGGCATCCGCGTCTCCGGTGACTTCCGCGAGCTGCGCGGAGCCGAGGTGAGCGCGGAGCAGGCCGTGCAGCTCGCCGGGCTTCTGGGCATCAAGATTAAGGAGGAAGAATGGCTCTCCTAGACGAGAACGCCTCCCTCGAGGAGGTTCAGGAGGTCTTCAAGAACGACCGCTTTGCGACGGACGCGTGCGGCTGCCGCGTGGTGGAGGCCGCGCGCGGGCACGCCGTGACCGAGTTCGACATCACGCCCGGCCACAGGAACGAGAAGGGCGGCGTGATGGGAGGAGCCATCTTCACGGTGGCCGACCTCGCTTTTGCCGTGGCGTCCAACGTGGGCGAGTCCGTGACGGTCTCCGTGAGCAGCAACATCGAGTTTATGAGCGCCGCCAAGGGCGAGAAGCTCATAGCCACGGCAGACGTGGACAAGAACGGCCGCACGCTGGCGTTCTACACCTGTTACGTGACCGACGAGCTGGGAACTCCCGTCGCGCGCGCCACGCAGACCTGCATGCACCTGCAGAAGTAGGGACGCGCTGACGAAGGGCGCGGGGCTGACAAAGGGGACGGGGTGGTTTGTCATGAAATTTTTCATGACAAACCACCCCGTCCCCTTTGTCAGCCGTCCCCTTTGTCAGAACCCCTTAGTCGAGGGAGGCCATCTGGGCGGGCAGCTCGCCGACGAGGGGCCTCATGTAGTCGACGAGCTCCTTGGCGACGCCCATGCCGTCCTCGGAGATCCACTCGCGCGGGACGTTCTTGACCTTGTTTGCCACGGAGACGACGTCGACGAGCTCGATGTTGATGCCGTAGGGGTCGTCGGAGACGCGGTCGACCGCGCACATCTTTCCCGTCTCTCCCGCGAGCGCGGCGTTGAAGCCGGCGTGCCCGAGGTCAAAGGCCTCGTCGAGGTCGACCCTGCTTGCGACGTAGCTCGCGCAGCGCTGGAGGGTGGAGAGCTCGACCGAGCGCGTCTTGCAGCCCAGGCGCTGCTTCACCAGCGCGGCGAGGTAGCGGCCCGTGCCGGAGAGCGTGGCCAGGTGGCCGAACTCGTCCACGCCCACGCCCGGCTCGGCGGCGCGCTCGCAGACGAGCTGGCCGTCGGGGGTGCGCACGCCCTCGCTCACGCCCACCATCACGGTGTTCTTCTCGTCCAGAATCGAGGCGATCCGCTCCACCATGACGTCCAGGTCAAGCGGGGCCTCGGGAAGGAGCACGAGGTCGGGGGCGGCCAGGGCGAGCGCGCTGGAGGCGGCAAGCCAGCCCGCGTCGCGCCCCATGATTTCGACGAAGGTGACGCTCTTGAGGTCGTAGACGTTGGCGTCATAGGCAATCTCGTTGAACGCCGTGGCGACGAAGCGCGCCGCGCTGCCGTAGCCGGGCGTGTGGTCCGTGCCCACGAGGTCGTTGTCGATGGTCTTGGGGACGCCGATGAAGCGGATGTCGCTTCCGACCTCGCGGCCGTACTCGGAGAGCTTGGCGATGGTGTCCATGGAGTCGTTGCCGCCGATGTAGAGGACGCCCTCGACGCCTATCTCCTCGAAGCGCTGGAAGAGGCGCTCATAGGTGGCCTCGTCCTCGGAGGGGAGCGGGAGCTTGTAGCGGCAGCTCCCCAGCCAGCTGGCGGGGGTGTTGCGCAGGAGCTCGATGTCCACCCTGCTCACGAAGGCCTCGTCCAGGCGGACGGAGCGGCCCTCGAGGAACCCCTGGATTCCGTAGCGCATGCCCTCGATGCGGGTTCCGTCAAAGACCCCAGCGGCGATCACTCCGGCGAGGCTCGAGTTGATGGCGGTCGTGGGGCCGCCGGACTGTCCCACCAGAATGCACCTGTCGCTCATGAGGGCTCCAATCGTCGCTCCGACTTCTCACATAAGAATATCCGCTAATCGTCGGGGCCACCACCGAGGAGGCTGAGCGTGCGGAAACGCCCGTCCCGCCGTCCTGGGCGCTCTTGCGCGGGGGGCCGTCCCGACCAAAGCCGGAACGGCCCCCGTGACGCGAGGTCGTGCGCGAAGCGGCGCTATGCGAGGTTGTAGAAGGCGGCGCGACCGGGGTACTCCGCGGCGGCCCCCAGTCCGTCCTCGATGCGGAGGAGCTGGTTGTACTTCGCCACGCGGTCCGTGCGGGCGGGGGCTCCGGTCTTGATCTGGCCGGCGTTGGTGGCCACCGCGAGGTCGGCGATGGTGGTGTCCTCGGTCTCGCCGGAGCGGTGGGAGACGACGGCAGCGTAGCCGGCGCGCTTGGCGCACTCGATGGCGTCGAGCGTCTCCGTGAGGGTCCCGATCTGGTTGACCTTGATGAGGATGGCGTTGGCGGCGCCCAGTTGGATGCCGCGACGCAGGCGCTCGGTGTTGGTGACGAAGAGATCGTCTCCCACGAGCTGGACCCTCTTGCCCAGGCGCTTGGTGAGGAGCGCCCAGCCGTCCCAGTCCTCCTCGGCAAGGCCGTCCTCGATGGAGATGATGGGGTAGCGGTCCACGAGCTCGGCCCAGTAGTCGACCATCTCCTCGGACGTGAGCGTGCGGCCCTCGCCCTTGAGCTCGTAGAGACCCGTCTCGCGATCGTAGAGCTCCGAGGTGGCGGGGTCCATGGCAAACACGAAGTCCTCGCCCGGCGCAAAGCCTGCGGCCTCCACCGCCTCCATCAGGTAGACGAAGGGCTCAGCGTTGCTCCTGAGGTCGGGGGCGAAGCCGCCCTCGTCGCCCACGCCGGTGGAGAGGCCCGCCTCCTTCAGGGTGTTCTTGAGCGTGTGGTAGACCTGGGCGCACCACCTGAGGCCGGTCCTGAAGTCGGGCGCCCCCACCGGCATGATCATGAACTCCTGGAAGTCGACGTTGTTGTCCGCGTGGACGCCCCCGTTGAGCACGTTCATCATCGGGACGGGGAGGGTGTGGGCGTTGGGCCCGCCGAGGTAGGCGTAGAGGGGCAGGCCCGCGGACGCCGCCGCGGCGCGCGCGAGGGCGAGCGAGCAGCCGAGGATGGCGTTCGCGCCCAGGCGACCCTTGTTGGGGGTGCCGTCCGCGGCGATCATGGCCTCGTCGGCGCCGCGCTGGTCGGTGGCCTCGCGGCCCACGATCACGGCGGCGAGTTCGTCGTTGACGTGCGCCACGGCCTGGGCGACGCCCTTTCCGAGGTACCGGTCCTTCTCGCCGTCGCGCAGCTCGACGGCCTCGAACTCGCCGGTCGACGCCCCTGACGGGACGATGGCCCGCCCGAGGGAGCCGTCCTCGAGCGTGACCTCCACCTCTACGGTGGGGTTGCCGCGGGAGTCCAGGACCTCGCGACCGTACACCTTGCTGACCCTGCTCATGGTGCCCGCCTTTCAGTTTGACTATGCTAACTTCACAAGTAAATGTATACCCTTTCTAACTTTTGCCAAACAGGCGCACAATGTCGACACAAGCCTTGCCGATTGTGCAGATTCGCAGAGGTCGCAGACGTGCCGCCACGGCGCGGAGCGCAAGATATACTAGTGCGGTTGTCAGGAGCGGAGGGGTGCACGGGGGCGCCGCCGCAGGACTGGGAGGTCTTATGGGAGCGTTCTTTGGCGCTGTTTCTCACCGTGACGTTGCACTGGACGTGTTCTTTGGCGTCGACTACCACTCGCACCTGGGCACCCGCCGCGCCGGCATGGTCTCGTGCCGCGAGGGGGGCGGCTTCAACCGCCAGATTCACTCCATCGAGAACACGCCCTTCCGCACCAAGTTCGAGCACGACCTGCCCGAGCTCTCCGGCACCTGCGCGATGGGCTGCATCTCGGACTCCGACCCGCAGCCGCTGCTCGTTCGCTCCCACCTGGGCGTCTATGCCATCGCCACGGTGGGCGCCGTGGCCAACGTGGACGAGCTCGTGGAGCGCTTCGAGAAGGACGGCCACCAGTTCATGGCCACCAGCTCCGGCGCGGTGAACATCAACGAGCTCATCGCCGCGCTCATCAACACCCAGGCCAGCGTCGTCGAGGGCATCCGCTATGCCCAGGGCCAGATCGAGGGCTCCCTCACGCTGCTCATCATGACCGAGTCCGGTGAGCTCATCGCCGCGCGCGACGCCATGGGCCGCCTGCCCGTCCTCATTGGCAGGGACGACGACGGCTACTGCGTGTCCTTCGAGTCCTTCGCGTACGGCAAGCTCGGCTACGCCGACGAGTACGAGCTGGGCTCGGCCGAGATCGTGCGCCTCACCGCGGACGGCTACGAGACCATCTCCCCGGCGCGCGACGAGATGCGCATCTGCGCCTTCCTCTGGGTCTACTACGGCTACCCCAACTCCAACTACGAGGGCGTGAACGTCGAGGTCATGCGCTACCGCAACGGCGCCATCATGGCCCGCGACGAGCGCGAGGCCGGCCTGCTCCCCGAGGTCGACTACGTCGCCGGCATGCCCGACTCCGGCCTGCCCCACGGCATCGGCTACGCCAACGAGTCCGGCGTGCCGCTGGCTCGTCCCTTTGTCAAGTACACCCCCACCTGGCCGCGCTCCTTCATGCCGGCCAACCAGGAGGTGCGCAACCGCGTCGCCAAGATGAAGCAGATCCCGGTTCCCGAGCTCATCCGCGACAAGCGCCTGCTGCTCGTGGACGACTCCATCGTCCGCGGCACGCAGATGCGCGAGACCATCGACTTCCTGCGCGACACCGGCGTCTCCGAGGTCCACATGCGCTCGGCCTGCCCGCCCATCATGTACGGCTGCAAGTACCTCTCGTTCTCGCGCAGCCGCTCCGAGTACGAGCTCATCGCCCGTCGCAAGGTCCGCGAGCTCGAGGGCGACGAGGGCGAGAAGCACCTCGACGAGTACGCCGACGGGCGCAGCGAGCGCGGCCGCTGCCTGCTGCGCTCCATCTGCGAGGAGATGGGCTTCGACTCGCTGGAGTACCAGAGCCTCGACGGCATGCTCGAGGCCATCGGCAT
>CALUJT010000054.1 GCA_944321005.1 uncultured Atopobiaceae bacterium
TGGCGAGGCGCTGCGGATTCCGGCTGCGCAGGCGCCTGCGGTCGTGGACACCACCGGTGCGGGAGACACCTACATAGGGGCGCTCGTGGCGGGGCACGTGCGCGGGCTCTCGCTCGAGGAGTCCATGCGCTGGGGCTCCGCGGCGTCGGCCATAGCCGTGAGTCGCCTCGGGGCGCAGCAGGCCATCCCGACGGCGGAGGAGGTGGAGTCGGCGCGATGAGCGAGAAAAGCAGGGTTCTTCTCGACCTCGACACGGGGATAGACGACGCCCTTGCGCTCGCCTACGTCCTCGGCAGCCCCGAGGCCGAGCTCGTGGGCGTGGTCTGCAGCTACGGCAACGTGACCGTGGGGACGGCGGCGCGCAACACCCGCTTCCTGCTGGAACTGCTTGGACGCCCCGACATACCCGTCTACCTGGGCGCCGATCGGCCGCTGCGCGCGAGTACGCCCTTCGAGCCCCCGGCAGGAGTGGTTAGAATCCACGGTGCGGACGGCCTGGGCAACGTTGGGCTCCTCGACCGACCATGCAACACCCCCGCCAGAGGGGCCGATCTCACCCGTTTGGCGGGGGTGTTGTATGGTCGCGAGTTTTACTATGTCCCCACGGGGCCCCTCACCAACCTCGCGAGGGCCCTCGACGCACTTCCCGGGTCCGTGGGCGAGCTTCCGCGCGTTACCTTCATGGGCGGTGCGCTTGTCGTGCCGGGCAACGTGGCCCCCTGCGCCGAGGCCAACGTCCACAACGACCCCGAGGCGGCCGATGCCGTGCTGCGCTCCGGCCTCAGGACCCGCATGGTCGGCCTCGACGTCACCCACCAGGTCGTCCTCACGCGCGAGGAGACCGTCGCGTGGCGCGAGCTGGGCACGCCGGCGGCCCGCCTCTTCGCGGACATGACGGACCACTACATAGGCATCTACGAGAAGAACAACCCGCACATGGGCGGCTGTGCGCTGCACGATCCGCTGGCGGTTGCCGCGGCGCTCGACCCCACGCTCGTCACGTGCCTTCCCGCGAACCTCCGCGTTGACATCGAGGGGCCCACGCGCGGCCGAACGGTCTGCGACCCGGACAGGCTACGAGATGCAGAGAAGGACTGCGAGGTCGCCCTCGCGGTCGACGCCCCGCGCTTCCTCGAGGAGTTCCGCACGCGCGTGCGCCGGGCCCTCGGCGCACGGGCTTGACAGCTGGCCCGGGGCAAACTGTCAACTTGACAGCTGGCCCTGGGCAAACTGTCAAGCCCGCGAAGACTAGCCCTTCTGGCGGTCGGGCGGCCTGAGCTCCGTGAGGGCCGTGTAGTCCACGTGCACCGTGGACGGCTTCATCGGGCCGGGAGCGTACCAGTCGAGGGCGCAGTCGATCCACGCGTTCCAGAACGGCCACTCGTGCGCGCCGATCTCCGGCTCCCAGTACGTCACGTCAAAGTCCGCGTCGCGCAGCAGCTCCACGAGCTCGCGGTTGTTCTGGCACAGGTTGTCGTGCAGGCCGCAGGCGGCGTAGAAGCGCGGCTTGGGCAGCTCGGGGTCCTCCTTGAACTTGTTGATGAGCGCCACGTAGTCCTTGTCGGACCCGATGACCGTGTCGATGTCACCGAAGAAGCGCTCGTAGTACTTGCGCTTGCGCGGCGAGTGGGAGTCCACGGCCTCGAGCACGCGGTCGCGCATGAAGGCGCCCGAGAGGATGATGATGCTGCCAAAGCGGTCCGGGCGCAGCAGGCCGTTGATGAGGGCGGTGTACGCGCCGATGGAGATGCCGGCGAGCGCGGTGTCCTCGCGCTTTGCGGAGAGCGGGAAGACGCGGCGCGTGAAGTCCACGAGCTCCTCGCTGATGAACTTGCCGTGCCACTCGTTTATCTCGGGCTTGTTGAGGTAGAGCCCGTCCTCGCCCGACGGAATGACGAGGGCCACGTCGCGCGCCTCGGCGGTCTCGACCACGTGCGTGCGGTCGATCCAGTCGACGTCCTGGCCAAACAGGCCGTGCAGCAGGTAGACCGTGCGATACGGTCCCCGCCGCCGCTTGGCGAGCTTGTCGCCGTCCATCTTGTCAGCGGGTAGGACGACGGTCAGCACCACATTGCGCTCGAGGTAGTGGGAGTAGAAGTCGACTCTGAACAGTGCCATTCTCGCGTCCCTCCTCGCGGGTGTCGCGTTACGTCTCCCGTGTCTCGCGTCCTAGCGAACGAGCCAGTTGAGCGCCTCGGGAAGCGCCGCGTTCCAGAAGTCCCAGTCGTGACCGCCATCCATCTCATGATACGTGACGTCTAGACCAGTGTCGCGCATGCGCCGGGCGAGAACTCGGTTGGGCTCGGCAAGCGGGTCCTGGTTGCCGCAGCTCATGAAGATGCGCGGGCGCGGGCGATCGCAGTAGACGAGGTCGGCGGCCAGGCGCGCCGGGTCCTTGTCGGAGCCGCGCACGTGGGAGAGGTCGCCGAAGGTGTGCTCGAGGAACGGGCGCGAGAGGAAGAAGAGGTCGTCCGAGATGATCTGGTCGAACCCGTCGATCACCATGGCGGAGGAGAGCGCCACCACCGAGCCAAAGGTCTCGCAGTACTTGAGGCCGTTGCGCAGCGCGCCGTACGCGCCCATGGAGATGCCGCCGATGAAGGTGTCCTCGCGGCGGTCCGAGAGCGGGAACATGCGCCGGGCCACCTCGACGAGCTCCTGGCCCACGTAGCGGCCGTAGTAGTTGTGGACCTCGGGCTGGTCGAGGTAGAAGGCGTTGTAGCCGGAGGGCATGACCACGGCGATGCCGCGAGACTCCGCCCAGTGGCGGATGCGGGTCTCGGAGATCCAGTCCGCGTGGTTGCCCGAGATGCCGTGGAGCAGGAAGAGGGTCTTGTACGGCGCCTGCTTCTGCGGGTAGGGGCGCGAGGCCCACGCCTTGAGGTCGCGCTCGAGGTCGCCCCCCTCGCGACGCATCACGGAGTCCGTGGCGTAGGCGTCGCCCTGGTTGTCAAAGGGGAGGATGACCTCGAGCGTGGTGGTGCGCATGAGGCAGGAGGAGAAGTAGTCAACGCTGATGAGAGCCATGTCGGCCTCCTTGGGGTAGACGAGAAGAACGACGCCCAGTATACCTAACGTGACAAAGGGACAGTCCCTTTGTCAACGCGCTACTTCTTGGGGCACCTCTCGGCGAGCATGCGGGCGAGCTCGTGGAAGCGGCTCTCGCTCATGGAGCTGCGCGGGACAAAGACGTAGCGCTTGGAGCCAAAGCCGGCGAGGATGCCCTCGGAGCTGCTGATGGAGGTCTTGAGCTCAGAGAGGGGGTAGTCGCCGCCCGCGCCCTGGGCGTCGTGCACGTGGATCGCGTCGTCTTCCACCGCAACGTGGAGGGCGCCGTCGTAGGCGGCGGGGTCGAGCGTCGTCGTGCGCGCGTAGCGCAGGCGCAGCCGGGCGATGTTGGAGGAGGCGTACAGGAGGCCCACCGAGACGAGGAAGAGGGCGATGAGCAGCGGGTAGCCCTGGTTCCCAAAGGCCAGCGCCGCAAGCACGAGCACGGCGAGCGAGATGAACGACGCCGCCGAGAGGGCGCCCCTCATGCGCGGGGCCAGAAGCTCGGAGGCCCGGGTGAGGCTGAGCTCGTTGTAGTCGAACGTCATCGAGTAGAGCACGTTGCCGTATTTGCTGTCGTCAAACGAGGGCTGCGATTCGGCTATGGCCTTGCGGCGCGCGGCGTTCTTCTTTGCCATGAGTCTCCCTTGAGTTGCCTACCTGACAAATCCTAGCGTCCCGTGGAGGAGTTGTCCCGGAAATGTGCTTGTCCGGTGAAGGGTGCCGTTCACCGGAGCGCCGTCTCTGCGGGCGGGAGAATCGGGAATGATACTCCTTGCGCAGGGAGCGACCGCACGATGACCTTTTCCGCGTGCCGTCGCACTGTAGAGCTTAACAGCTTGGCAGCTGCCGAAGTGGGGGCCCGGGACGCTTGGCGTCGACGGGCCCCTGTCCATGTCCGGGGACGTCGTGCAAAAGTCCCGTCACATCTGCACGATGCCCGCGGCCCCTACTCCACGAGCAGGTCCTCCATCTCAAAGGTGAGGCAGTTGACGTAGCCGCGGTTGGTGAGGCGAAGCTCGGGCACGCAGGCGAGCGACATCACGCCCATCGTCATGAAGGGCGACGGCATCCTGCAGCCCATCTGCGCCCACGCTCTTCTCGCCGCGGCGACCTTCTCCGCCACCACCTCAACGCGCTCGGTGCTCATGAGGCCGCAGACGGGCAGCTCCACGAGGGCGAGCACCTCGCCGTCGGCTACGGCAACCTCCCCGCCGCCGCAATCGACGAGCGTCCGGGCGGCGAGCGCCATGTCCTCGTCGTTGTCGCCCATGACGAGGAGGTTGTGGGCGTCGTGGCTCACGGTCTGCGCGAGCGCCCCGTGGATGCCGAAGCCGGTGACAAAGCCGAAGGAGTGCGTCCCGGCGCCGCCGTGATGCCGGTCAAAGACCGCGACCTTGAGGACGTCCTCGGCGGGGCTGGCCAGGAGCGTCCCGTCGCGCACCGGGACCTCGACCACGACGTCGCGGGTGAGGGTGTCTCCGGGCTCGATGCCCATGGCGCGCACGCGGGCCGTTCCGTCGGGATGCCCCGGGGCGGGCACGCGGAAGGTCTCCGCCGTGGGCGCGAGCCCCAGGTCCACGGTGTGGGTCATCCAGTCGGGCCAGACGTACGGGGGCACGTCAAAGAGGGCGCGCCCGTCCTGCGCCACGAGCTCGCCGTCTATGATCACCGCGCGTGCGCGGAAGTCCCTCAAGTTGTCAAGAAGAACGATGTCTGCGCACTTGCCCGGCGTGACGGACCCCAGGTCGTGCGCGAGCCCGAAGTACTCCGCGCAGTTGATCGTGCACATCTGGAGGGCGGTCACGGGGTCGAGGCCAAGTTCGACGGAGGTGCGCAGGACGCGGTCCATGTGGCCGTCTCCGACGAGCGTCTCGGGGTGGCAGTCGTCCGTGCAGAGCAGGCACAGGCGCGTGTCCACGCCCGCGTCCACGAGCTGGGGCAAGTAGCCCGGGAGGTTGAGCCACGCCGAGCCCTGGCGAAGCTGGACGTGCATCCCCATGCGAAGCTTGGCGAGCACCTCCTCGAAGCTCCCGGACTCATGGCAGGAGGAGACCCCGGAGGCAACGTAGGCGGCAAGGGCTCGATCGCGGTCGGGGGAGGGGAAGTGCCCGGTCACCACGCGGTCCGCCGCGAGCGTGGCGCGAACCTCGCCGAGCGCGTTGTCCTCGTGCGCCAGGATTCCGGGGAAGTTCATCATCTCCCCCAGGGCGACCACGTTGTCCCAGCCCATGGCCTCCTCGATGTCCCGCGCCGTGACGGAGGCGCCCGTGTCCTCGACGTCCGTGACCGCCGGCACGCAGGAGGGCGGCGTCATCATGGCCTTGAGCGGCGTGCGGCGGGCGTCCTCGAACATCTCGCGCACGCCGGACATGCCGCGAACGTTGGCCACCTCGTGCGGGTCGCAGAAGATGGCGGTGGTGCCGTGGGGCACGACGGCGCGGGCGTACTCCGCCACGCCGACCATCGCACTCTCCACGTGGATGTGGCTGTCCATGAGGCCCGGGGCGGCGTAGAGGCCCGTGGCGTCGATGACGCGCGACTTGGGACCGATGCAGTGCTCGGCCGTGTGTCCGCCGATTCCAAGGTAGGCCACCCGGCCGCAGGCGACGGCTATGTCCGCGTCCGGCAGTATCTCGCGGGTGGTCACGCTCACGAGACTGGCGTGGCGAATCACGAGGTCCGCGGGACGCTCGCCCAGCGCCACGCGCGCCAGGTCGTCGTTGCACTCCCAGAGCGGGACCTTGCAGAAGTTGTTGCGCATGGGCACCTCCGGTTCCTCGGCGTTTCGTCAAGGGTAGCGCGTGCGTGGCGCGAGCGTGCCAACTTTGGTAGAGTGTTCTGCGAGCGCGTTCGATGGGGTCGGGTGACGCAACACCTCGAACCTGGTCAGGGCCGGGAGGCAGCAGCCATAAGGGGCCTCTGGCGGGCATCCGGTCCCATCGAGCGCGCTCTTTTCATGCCCAAGCTCGATGCTCTCCGGGAATTAACGTACTTTGGTTTCCTGAAAGGTTGTTGCCAACAGGAGTAACGTCGCTATTTCAGGAAACCAAAGTACGTTAATTCCTGGGGTGGGAAAAAATCACCTGCCATCGTGGTCATTAGATTGACTCGGGGGGGGGGTTTCTCTGTGCGACAATTGCCGGGACGCCGTTGAGAGGACTCACATGACCCAGCTTCCCGCGCACCGCCTTGACCCGAGGATGCTGCGGGTCTGGTACGTCTCGGACGCCGTTGGGGTCGCCATCGTTGCCGCGCTCGCCGTCGTCGCGTGGCTCGTCGTGCGCCACCTCGGCGGCGACGTCTTCTGGGTCTACCTCGTTGCCGGCATCATAGAGGCCGTCTGCGTCCTCGACCTCCTCATCTCCCCGCGCATCGAGTACGCGACGTGGCGCTACGACGTCACGCCCACAGACGTTGATCTCTACCACGGCGTCTTCGTGAAGAAGCGCGTGCTCGTCCCGCTCGTGCGGGTCCAGCACGTGCAGACCAAGCAGGGCCCCATCCTGCGCGCGCACGGCCTGGCAACGGTGACCGTCTCCACGGCGGGGGAGTGCTTCGAGATTCCCGGCCTCGCGGAGGACGACGCCAGCGAGCTTCGCGACCGCGTGGCCGAGCTTGCGCGCCTCGCCAAGGAGGACGTGTGAGCGCGGACAACAAGGACGCTCGCCCGCCGGCCCCCGACGCGCCGAGCGCGGACGTCGGCAGCCTGGAGAAGGACCTCGAGCGCCTGGCCGTACCGGAGCGCTCGCTCTTTGAGGAGGCCGCCGCCACCTCAGAGGAGCTTCTCGGCACGCATCGCGCCAACCCGCTCTCGGTGCTCGCCGAGGCGCTCAAGATGGCGTCCGGCCTGGTGACGCTTGCCGCGTTCATGCTTGCGCCCGACTTCTTTGCCGGTGACCTCGACGCGCTTGTCAAGCTCGCCCTCGCGGCCGCGGCCATCTTCGGGGCCTGCCTGCTTCTGAGCCTCGCCATCTGGCGCGCTCGCACCTGGGAGCTCACGTCCGAGGGCGTTCGCCTGCGCTGGGGCCTGGGCTGGGGGCCGTTCAGCCGCCGCAGCCTCACGATTCCCTACGAGCACATCCACACGGTCTCGATGAACTCGTCGCTGCTCGATCGGATCTTTGGTCTCCTGACGCTCGACCTCGACACCGGGGCGGCGGCGTCAGAGGGCGACGCCTCCAAGATCTCCGGCCTGCGCGCGAACGAGGCAAACGTCCTTCGCGCGGAGCTCTTCCGCCGCAGGCGTGCCGCCGGCCCCGTCAGGGAGGGCGAGAAGGCCGAGGCGGCTCCTGCCGCGAACCCCACGGAGCGCCCGCTCGCCACCTTCTCGCTCGAGGGCCGCGAGCTCGCGCTCGCCGCGGCGTCCCAGATGAGCGCCGGCAGCCAGGCTCTTGCGCTCGTGGTTCTCCTCGTCAACGGGGTCAACCAGCTCATCGAGTGGGGGCTGCTCGACGTGGTGGGCAGGGGCGACGAGCTCGTGGCCGGCATCTCCCCGGTTATCGTGCCCGTGGTCCTGGCGTTTCTCGTCGCCGCGCTGCTCTTGGGCGCGGTCGTCTCGTTTGTGGTCAACCTCGTGCGCTATGCGGGATATCGCGTTGAGCGCTACGCCGACCGCGTGGTGGTGGAGCACGGCCTGCTCTCGCGCTCGTCGCGCGCGCTCGCCACGGAGCGCGTGCAGTACGTGGCGGTGCGGCAGGGCATCATTCGTCAGCTCATCGGGTACGCTGAGGTCACGGCGCAGGTGGTTGCCGCGCCCGGCGATAAGGACGGCGAGCCCTCGGGCACCGCGCTCCTGCACCCGTTCATCCGCGTGGACGAGGTCGACGCCTTTCTTGCCGAGGTCCTGCCGGACTACGCGGGCGTCTTGGGTCGCGCGAGGCTGGGGCGCCTGGGGCCCGTGGCGCGCCGGCGAGCCGTGGTGCGCGCGGTTGTCTGGTGGCCGTTCGCGACGGCGATCTTCTTCGGCGCGCACTGGCTCTTCGGCTTCTCCGGCCTGCTCGAGAGCGCGGGGTGGCTGCTGCGCCCGGTGCTCGTTGCCGCGGGCATGCTGAGCGTGGCGCTGCTCGCGGGGCTCGTTGCGGACGCGCTGCGAGCCTGGGGCGCGGCCAGATACGGCCGCGCCAACCACGAGCTGGTGCTCGTTACCGGCGGCCTCACGCGGCTCACCGCGATCGCGCCGCGCGCTCGCCTGCAGCGCATGGAGCTGCGCGCCAGCCCCTTCCAGCGCCGCTCCGGCGTGGCCACGCTCTCCGTTCGCACCGCGGCGGGCGACGCCGACGGCCTCACGCTGCGCGACCTGCCGGCCGACGCCGCCGACGAGATTCTGGCCTGGTACCGTCCGCGGGGGTAGCGTCCGGCCCCTGGGTGAGATGCACAGGGCAGCTATCAGAATCTCCGCCAAATATGATATGTTTGGCGGAGATAGTTCTATCATGGCGGAGATACCCAGGAGGGGCAGATGCGCTCGTTTGACTACGAGAGGGAGCTCTCGCGGCTGATGGTTCCGGAGGTCGTCAGCGCCCTCTCGGCCATCCACGCGTTTCGGGCGCGTCAGGAGCTCAGGATGGAGCTTCGTCCCGTTGAGCTCGAGAGCCTGCGTGAGATTGCTCGCATCCAGAGCACCGGCGCATCCAACAGCCTCGAGAACGTTCGTACCTCTAGCGCCCGCTTGCGCGAGCTCGTCCGGATGCGCGTTGAGCCCAAAAACCGCGACGAGCGCGAGATCGCTGGCTACCGTGCCGTTCTCGACCTCATCCACGAGAGCCACGAGCACATTGACGTTACGCCAAACGTGATTCTGCAGCTCTATCGTGACCTCTACCGCTATGACGGCGCCTCCTTCGGTGGTCGCTGGAAGGATACCGACAACGTCATAGCCGAGACGGGGCCGGACGGAGCCCTCGTCACGCGCTTCGTTCCCATGAGCGCGCTTGAGACGCCGGATGCGGTGGAGTCACTCTGCTCCTCCTATGCGGACGCCATTGACGACGGGCGCTATGATGTCCTTCTCGCCAGCGCGCTCTTCACGTTCGACTTCGTGAGCATCCATCCGTTCAACGATGGAAACGGGCGCATGAGCAGGCTCCTTATGCTGCTGACGCTCTATCGGGCTGGATATGACGTGGGACGATACATCTCTATCGAGCACGAAATCGAGCGGACCAAGGAGACGTATTACGAGGCGCTCGCCGCCAGCTCGATCGGTTGGCGGGAGGGCGAGAATGACTACCTGCCGTACGTGACGTATTACCTAGGCGTAGTGCTCGCCTGCTACCGTGACCTGGACGGGCGCATGGCGGCGCTGTCCCAGGGCTCTTTCGAGGAGGGCGTGCGGGTCTTTTTTGCGTCGCGCCTCGAGCCGGCGAGCAAGCGCGAGATCGCCGACGCCCTGCCTACCATCAGCTCGCGGTCACTCGACCGCGTGCTCGCGCGGCTTCAGGCGACGGGTGAGCTGGAGAAGGTCGGCGCGGCCCGGGCCACGCGCTATCGCTGGGTGCGGTAGCGACGGACGGCAGCCTCCTGGCTCCGCGGAGGTGGCGAGAAGAACCTGTGGCCTTCGGGTGCCCCGCGGCACCGCCGGGTATACTTGAGCTTCGTACGTTCCGTTGAGCCGGAGGCCGCATGGAATCGCTCTACACCAAGTATCGTCCGCAGACCTTTGAGCAGGTCGTGGGCCAGAGTCACGTGGTCGAGACCCTCAAGCGCGCGGTGCTCGAGGGGCGCGCCAGCCATGCGTACCTGTTCTGCGGCCCGCGCGGAACGGGCAAGACCACGATGGCACGCATCCTCGCCAAGGCCCTCATGTGCGAGCAGGGCCCGGCCGCTCTGCCGGACGGTACCTGCGAGCAGTGCCGCCTCATCGCGGCGGGCGAGCACCCGGACGTCATCGAGCTCGACGCGGCCTCGCGCACGGGCGTGGACAACGTTCGCGAGGAGATCATCTCCCGCGTGAGCTACGCGCCCACGCTCGGCCGCTGCAAGGTCTACATCATCGACGAGGTCCACATGCTCACGACGGCGGCGTTCAACGCGCTGCTCAAGACGCTCGAGGAACCTCCCGAGCACGTGGTCTTCATCATGTGCACCACCGACCCGCAGAAGATCCTCGCCACCATCCTCAGCCGCGTGCAGCGCTTCGACTTCCACGCGATTGGCAACGACGAGATGCAGGCGCACCTTGCCTTCGTCTGCGGCAAGGAGGGCTTCACCTACGACGAGCGCGCGCTCGAGCTCGTGGTTCGCCACGCACGCGGCGGAATGCGCGACGCCCTCACCTCGCTCGAGCAGCTCTCCGTCTTCGGCGCCGGGGACATAAGCCTCTCCGCCGCCACGGACTTTCTGGGCGAGGTCTCCGGCTCCGTGCTGGGCTCGGTGTCGCGCGCGATGGCGCACCGCGACGTGGCCGCGCTCTTTGGCGCCGTCTCGGAGCTCACGGACGCGGGCCGCGACCTCCTGCAGTTCACGCGCGAGCTCGCCGCCCACGTACGGGACGTCTACGTGGTTTCGGTTGTACCGAGCGCGGAGGGCGTGGTCGCCGCCACGGGCGAGGAGCTCGACTCCCTGCGCGCGGAGGCCGCGGCGTACGGATCGCCGGACCGCCTCTCCCGCGTGCTCACCGTCCTGGGCGACGCCTCGAGCGAGATGCGCACCGCCACGAACCAGCGCCTGGTCCTGGAGATAGCCTTCACGCGCATAGCCCGCCCGGGAAGCGACCTCACCCTGGACTCCCT
>CALUJT010000055.1 GCA_944321005.1 uncultured Atopobiaceae bacterium
GGGCCCGCGCGTCGTCGAGCAGACCACGCACAAGCGCCTGCCCGCGGGCTTCCAGCGCTCTGAGTTCCTCGTGGAGCACGGCTTCTGCGACCTCATCGTGGAGCGCAGGGACATGGTCGCCACCATCTCCGAGCTCCTCGCCCTGCACGAGAGCAGGGTCCCCGGCTCCCTCGCGCCCCACCGGCTCACGCACGAGGAGCCCCGCGGCCGCCGAGGCAACAGGCCCAGGCGCGTTCAGGAGCCCGCGAGCGCCTACGACATAGTCAAGCTCACGCGCTCCGCGGACCGCGCGACCTCGCTCGAGCTCATCGAGCGCTCGCTCGACGGCTTCGTGGAGCTCCACGGGGACCGTCTGTTCGCCGACGACCCCGCCGTCGTTGCCGGCATCGGCTGGAAGGGCGACCGCGTCCTCACGGTCGTGGCCATCGAGCGCGGCAACTCCACCAAGGAGCGCGTGCGCCGCAACTTTGGCATGGCGCACCCCGAGGGCTACCGCAAGGCCCAGCGCCTCATGCGCCAGGCCGAGAAGTTCGGCCGCCCCGTGCTCTGCCTCGTGGACACCTCCGGCGCGTACTGCGGCATCGGAGCCGAGGAGCGCGGCCAGGGCGAGGCAATCGCCTCGAGCCTCGTGGAGATGAGCGGCCTCACCACCCCCATCGTGAGCGTAATCGTGGGGGAGGGCGGCTCGGGCGGCGCGCTTGCGCTCGCCGTGGCCGACCGCGTCCTCATGCTCGGGAGCGCCGCGTACTCCGTGGTGAGCCCCGAGGGCTGCGCCTCGATCCTCTGGAAGGACACCAAGCGCGCGGACGAGGCCGCGGAGGCGCTGCACATCACCGCGTCCGACCTCGCCGAGCTGGGGCTCGCGGACGCCGTGGTGCCCGATCTCGGGCTCACGCACGCAGAGATCGCCCGCGACCTCATGCGCGAGGTCGAGCTCGCGCTCGACGAGCTCGCCGGGCTCACCGCCGAGGAGCTCGTCTCCCGGCGCTACGACAAGTTCCGCGCGATGGGAGGAGATCGCATATGCTCGCGATAGTCACCGATTCCACCTGCGGCCTCACGAGGGTCGAGGCCGCCGAGCTGGGGGTCGACGTCATCCCCATGAGCTACACCGTCGACGCCACCTGGTACGAGGAGGGCTTCGTCGGCGAGAACGGCGACTACGCCGAGCTCTTCTCGGCAAGCCGCCACGTCGCCACGCACGCCGTTCGCACCGCCTCCTTCGAGAGCGCCTTTCGCGCGCACCTGGGCAGGGGGGAAGAGGTGCTGTGCGTCACCATCTCCTCGCGCCTCTCCGGCGCGTTCCGCAGCGCCGAGGACGCCGCCACTCACGTATCGAGCGACCGCGTGGCCGTGCTCGACTCCTGGGTCACGGCCGGCGCGCTCGAGTTCCTCGTCCGCCGCGCACGGGCGCTCGCAAATGGCGGCTGCTCGCTCGACGAGATCGTCGCCGACCTCACCAAGATCCGCATGGACACCCGCATCGTCTTCAGCGTGCCGGACATGGCGGCGCTCTCCAGGAGCGGCAGGCTCGGCGCCATCCGCCGCGCGGTTGCCACCAAGCTCAACCGCTACCCGGTGATGGCCCTCTCCGAGGGCGGCATCGTCCAGCTCGCGGACGGCCGCGGCGCGCGCGGCATGGCCGCCGCGATGGCCGAGCAGGTGCCCGACGGCACCACCGACCTCATCGTCTCCCACTTCGGCTCGCGCGGGCCCGAGACGCGCGAGGTCTTCCTCGCCGCGCGCTCGCGCCTCCCCGAGGCCCACATCCGCGTGAAGGACGGAGGCCCGGTACTGGCCGAGCACCTCGGCGTCGGCGCCGTGGGCCTCGCCTGGGCGTAGGGCTCGCATCACAGGCTCGCAGCTACCGGGCGAGAGGGACCGTCGGGCAGACGGTCCCTCTCGCCCCGCTCGTCTGGGAAGGTCCCGCTCACGTGGACATACCGTGAAGGATGGATACGCCCGGGTCCGTGGCGTTTTGACAACAGCCACCCTCCAGCGTAAAGTTCATCGTCGCGTCAATCCGGGGCAGAGGTGCTGCTCGGCCCTTGAATACAACAAACAGGCACGTTGATAGGTATAGAAGGAGAGAGCTTTGCCTACTATTAACCAGCTGGTTCGCAACGGGCGCATGAGCGTCAAGTCCAAGTCCAAGAACGCAGCCCTGCAGCACAACCCCCAGAAGCGCGGCGTGTGCACCCGCGTCTTCACCACCACCCCCAAGAAGCCGAACTCCGCCCTTCGCAAGGTCGCCCGTGTGCGCCTCGTGAACGGCATCGAGGTCACCGCCTACATCCCCGGCGAGGGCCACAACCTCCAGGAGCACTCCATCGTGCTCATCCGCGGCGGCCGCGTGCGTGACCTCCCCGGTGTCCGCTACAAGATCATCCGTGGCGCCTACGACTGCGCCGCCGTCCAGAACCGCCAGAAGGCCCGTTCTCGCTACGGCACCAAGCGCCCGAAGTAGAACCACGTAACAGCTTCCAAGATCTGAGGAGATAGAACATGCCGCGTCGTGCATCCAAGACTCATCGCCGCGAGATTCAGCCGGACGCCGTCTACAACAACCGTCTCGTCTCGCAGCTCATCAACAAGGTCCTTCTTGATGGCAAGAAGGCCACCGCGGAGCGCATCGTCTACGGTGCCTTCGACATCGTTGCCGAGAAGTCCGGCGAGGACGCCCTGACCGTCTTCAAGAAGGCCATGGACAACATTCGCCCGACCCTCGAGGTCAAGCCCAAGCGCGTCGGTGGCGCCACCTACCAGGTGCCCATGGAGGTCAACTCCCGCCGCGCCACCCAGCTCGCCATCCGCTGGATGGTCAACTTCTCCCGCGCCCGCAAGGAGAAGACCATGGCCGAGCGTCTTGCCAACGAGATCCTCGACGCCTCCAACGGCGTGGGCGCTTCCGTGAAGCGTCGCGAGGACCTCTTCAAGATGGCCGAGGCCAACCGCGCCTTCTCTCACTACCGCTTCTAGTCCGCGAGACCGAGGAGAAGCCACATGGCAAAGGTTAAGTACAAGCTCGAGGACCTCCGCAACATCGGCATCATGGCCCACATCGACGCCGGCAAGACCACCACGACGGAGCGCATCCTCTACTACACCGGCAAGACCCACAAGATCGGTGAGGTCCACGATGGCGCCGCCACCATGGACTGGATGGTTCAGGAGCAGGAGCGCGGCGTTACCATCACCTCCGCCGCCACCACGTGCTTCTGGAAGGACCACGTCATCCAGATCATCGACACCCCGGGTCACGTCGACTTCACCTCCGAGGTCGAGCGCTGCCTGCGCGTCCTCGACGGCGCGGTCGCGGTCTTCGACGCCGTCGCCGGCGTCCAGCCGCAGTCCGAGACCGTCTGGCGTCAGGCCACGACCTACGGCGTCCCCCGCATCGCCTTCATCAACAAGTTCGACCGCGTGGGCGCCGACTTCTTCCACGCCATCGACACCATGAAGGACCGTCTGCACGCCAACGCCGTTGCCGCGCAGATCCCCATGGGCGCCGAGTCCAACTTCTGGGGCCTCATCGACCTGGTCACCATGACCGCGTGGGACTTCAAGGAGGACTCCAAGGGCATGATCTACCCCGAGCCCATGGACGCCATCCCCGATGAGTTCATGGACCTCGCCCAGGAGAAGCGCGAGGAGCTGCTCGACGCCGCTTCCAACTTCTCCGACGAGATCATGGAGGCCGTGCTCGAGGAGGCCGAGATCTCCGTCGACGACCTCAAGGCGGCTCTCCGCAAGGGCGTCATCGATGGCGAGCTCAACCTCGTCTTCGTTGGCTCCGCCTACAAGAACAAGGGCATCCAGGAGCTCCTCGACGCCGTCGTGGACTACCTGCCCAGCCCGCTCGACGTCACCGAGATCGACGGCACCAACCTCAAGGGTGAGCCCGAGCTCCGTCACGCCGACCCGAAGGAGCCCTTCGCGGCCCTCGCCTTCAAGATCATGACCGACCCCTACGTCGGCAAGCTCACCTACATCCGCGTCTACTCCGGCCAGGCCGAGGCGGGCTCCTACGTCTACAACTCGGTCAAGGACAACCGCGAGCGTCTGGGCCGCATCCTCGAGATGAACGCCAACGAGCGCGTCGACCGCGAGAACTGCTCTGCCGGCGACATCGTCGCCTGCGTCGGCCTCAAGAACACCACCACCGGCGAGACGCTCTGTGACGAGAAGCACCCCGTGATCCTCGAGTCCATCGAGTTCGCCACGCCGGTCATCTCCGTCGCCGTGGAGCCCAAGACCAAGGCCGAGCAGGACAAGATGTCCGTGGGCCTGGCCAAGCTCGCCGAGGAGGACCCGACCTTCCAGGTCCACACCGACCACGAGACCGGTCAGACCATCATCTCTGGCATGGGCGAGCTTCACCTCGAGATCATCGTCGACCGTCTGCGCCGCGAGTTCAAGGTCGACTGCAACGTGGGCAAGCCGCAGGTCGCCTACCGCGAGACCGCCGGCAAGGCCGTCGCGCACGCCGAGGGCAAGTTCGTCCGCCAGTCCGGCGGCCGCGGCCAGTACGGCCACGCCGTCATCGACATGGAGCCCAACGAGCCGGGCAAGGGCTACGAGTTCGAGAACGCCATCGTCGGTGGCGTCATCCCGAAGGAGTACATCCCCTCCATCGACAAGGGCATCCAGGAGGCGCTCGAGAGCGGCGTCGTCGCCGGCTACCCGGTCGTCGACATCAAGGTCAAGCTGATCGACGGCTCCTACCACGAGGTCGACTCCTCCGAGGCCGCCTTCAAGATCGCCGGCTCCATGGCCATCAAGGACGCCCTCAAGAAGTCCGACCCCGTTCTTCTCGAGCCGATCGAGCAGGTCGAGGTCGAGACGCCCGAGCAGTACATGGGCGACGTCATGGGCAACCTCTCCTCCCGCCGCGGCAAGATCGAGGGCATGGAGGACCGTCGCGACACCAAGGTCATCAAGGCCAAGGTGCCCCTGGGCGAGATGTTCGGCTACGCCACCGACCTTCGCTCCCAGACGCAGGGCCGCGCGAGCTACACCATGCAGTTCGACTCCTACGAGGCCGTGCCGAAGGCCATCCGTGACGAGATCGTCGCCAAGAACGGCGGCAACGCTTCCTAGTTAACGACCACGAGCCCTAGCTCATTTGGAGGTACAAAGTGTCAAGCCAGAAGATCAGGATTCGCCTCAAGGGCTACGATCACGAGGTCGTTGATCAGTCCGCGAAGCTCATCGTCGACACCGCCCAGAAGACCGGTGCCCGCGTCTCCGGCCCCATCCCCCTGCCCACCGAGCGCAACCTCTACACCGTCATCCGCTCGCCGCACAAGGACAAGGACTCCCGCGAGCAGTTCGAGATGCGCACCCACAAGCGCCTCATCGACATCCTCGACCCCTCGCCCTCCACGGTCGACTCGCTCATGCGTCTTGACCTCCCGGCCGGCGTTGACATCGAGATCAAGCTCTAAGCTCTAAGCGCTAACGCACGGTTTGGGCGCCCCGACCTCCGACAGGCCGGGGCGTTCTTCTTTCTCGCTGCCACTTTGGCCCCACGATGTTCCGTCAGGACGAGGTCTGGTGCCGCCTGGCGTTATGAGCGCGGGTGCGAGCAAGAGGACGACGAGGCATGTGATAGGCTACCGTTGGAAACTGAGTGAATGGGGCAGCCATGAGACGTCCGACTAGGCCGAACGCCGCGTTTGTCCTTCTCGCGCTGTGCGCCCTTCTTGGCGCCGGGCTTGTTGTGGGGCTTGCGGGATGCAGCGGGCAGGCCGTGTCGGACGCGTCGTCCAAGGGGGCTGCGGAGGTCTCCGATGAGGCCCCCGAGGTCGAGGGCCGCGCATCTGCCTATGTCGAGTTCGTCGATGACTACCTTTTCTGGGGAGAGGACGAGGAGCTCCGGGTGGCTTCGATCGCGCGTAACGGCGGGCTCGAGGAGCTTGAGGACGCCGGCACCTTTGATGACGACGTCCGTCGCCTCGCTGCGCTCGACGGCGTTCTGTACGTTTCCACTGACGGCGGCATCTACCGCATGGACGCCAGGGATGATGCGGAGGATGCGGAGCTTCTTGTTGCGCAGGGCGGCATTGAGGACTTTTGGGTGACGTCCCAGGGGATCATCTATCTCGTGGAGGGCGATTTGTACGGTGCGCCCGTCGACGGCGGCGACGAAGAGGGGCTGATGAGCGGCGTCTGGGACTACGTCGTTGCCGATGGCTCGCTTGTCGTGCTCGGCGAGGACGGTGCCCTCTTGAGGTGCGGTCTCGACGGTACCGAGGCGGTCATCGTAGAGGAGGCGCGCGATCGCTACGATGAGTCGCTGCTCCTCGCGGAGGGCGATGACGTGTATTTGGTCTCAGACAAGCTGCTGGTGCTGCGGGCAGGCGAGGACGCCCTCGAGGACGTGGGGCTCGAGCGGGAGATACGGGACACGGTCGACGTGGTCATCTACGATGGGGGCGTGCTCTACGAGGCATCCAACGAGAAGCCCTATCGTCATGTTTTTGACGCCGATGCAGCGGGGGATGAGGAGGTGGACCACTGCCTGTTCCGAGGCAAGCCCTACGGAAGGGTGCGTGACGGCCTCAACTACTACACCATTCTCGGGGATGAGATTCGGGTGACCGACGTTCAGAGCCTTGAGTACGAGGACTTCGAGGCCGACGAGCTGCTTGATGGCGACGCTGAGAAGGGCGCGGGAGCCTCGTCGGGCTCCTCCTACGGCTCGGATGCGTCCACATCTCATGACGACTCTGATGGGGCGGGTTCGACCGCCGGTTATGACATTGCCTCGAACATCACGCTTCGCCTCACAGACGGCCTCGCGCTTCTCTCCACTGACCACTTTAACCTCTATATGCCTCGAAGCCAGGTCGAGGATGGTCTGTGGCACATCGAGGCCGTCGACTCCACCACTCTCGTCTTTAGCTACTCGAAGGCTCTGGAGGCGGGCTACGGCGGGAGGGTCTTCACGCTCGAGGCGTTCGACTGGGGGGACAATGCCTACGCGGACATCCCCGCCTCCTTCGTCGCGGGCCTGAGCGAGGACAAGAAGTACGTCGTCTACCTGGCGACCGACCTTCAGTACGATAGCGGCAGCTCCCTACAGCGTGAGCAGTACGCCGAGATGCGGTCCTATGCGGAAAGTCTGGACATGAACTCCAGCGCCAATGGCGGCTCCTTCAATCCGATCTAGAGATCCCCGTCGTCCAAAGAGACCGGCGTGCTTCGTCTGGGCGCGACGATTGTTTCACGGGTGGTGCCATGCCACAGCTTGCGTTGCATTGCGCTATTCCCGCACGCTAGTATGGCGAGAAGAACGGCGTCGTTGGAGGGTGTCTTATGAACATCGTGTGCCTGGACCTTGAGGGCGTGCTGGTGCCGGAGATCTGGATCGCGTTCGCTGACGAGTCGGGCATCCCCGAGCTGCGCCGCACCACGCGCGACGAGCCGGACTACGACAAGCTCATGGCGTTTCGTCTGGGCGTCCTGCGCGAGCACGGCCTTGGCCTGCGCCAGATCCAGGACGTCATCTCCCGCATCGACCCGCTGCCCGGGGCGCGCGCGTTTCTCGACGCGCTGCGCGAGCGCACGCAGGTCGTCATTCTCTCCGACACGTTCGAGGAGTTTGCGCGCCCCCTCATGGGCAAGCTCGGCTGGCCCACGCTGATGTGCAACTCGCTCGAGGTGGCGCCGTCCGGCGAGATCGTCCGTCACGTCATGCGCTGCGAGAACTCCAAGCTCACGACCGTCCGCGCGCTCCAGTCCTGCGGCTATGAGACCATCGCTGCGGGCGACTCCTTCAACGACCTTGCCATGATCCGCGCGAGCAAGGCGGGCTTCCTCTTTAGGAGCACGGTAGCGATCCAGGAGGCCAACCCCGACCTTCCGGCGCTCGAGTCCTACGACGAGCTGCTCGCCGCCATCACGGAGGCCCTCTAGCATGCCGCGTCTCTACATCTTGCGGCACGGTCAGACCGAGTTCAACCTCCAGCACCGCGTGCAGGGCCACTGCGACTCCCCGCTCACCGAGCTCGGCGTCGAGCAGGCGCACGCGGCCGGCGCGTGGCTCGCCGACCAGGGGGTGCGCTTTGAGAGGATCTTCTCGTCTCCGCTCGGGCGTGCGCTCGCCACAGCGGAGATTGTGCGCGAGGAGCTGGCGGCGGCCGGGCTGCCCGCGCCGGAAGTGGAGCCTGTCGACGGCTTGATCGAGCGGAGCTACGGCCCCTTTGAGAGCGGCCCTGCCGCCGACGTCCCCGCCGAGCTCTGGGATCCCGGCGAGGCGCTCGTGCCGTACGGTGGGGAGGGGAGCGCCGCGCTGAGGGCGCGCATCGTCGAGACGCTCGCTGAGCTCATGTGTTCCTCGGGGGCCGAGAACGTGCTCGCGGTGAGCCATGGCTCCGCGACGCTCCAGTTCAAGCTCGCGTGGGAGCGTCTCGCGCTCTGTCCGCAGGACGTTCGCCTCGGAAACTGCTGCGTGCTCGTCTACGTGTTCGATCGTTCTTCTCGCCAGTTTGTCTGCGAGAGGATCGTGAACCAGAACCTCTAGTTGCACAAAACGGGACGTGCCTGAAACGTGCAGGGAGGCGCGGACCAAGAGGCGAGAAGAACTGCGCGCCGGACATGGATACGCCCGGGGGCGTGGAAAGTCGAGCCGCAGCTCAGAGTACACAAAACTTTTGCGTAGACATTGTGAATTCGCCTGTGGGCGTGTAGACTAGACAGGCTGCGCTAATGGGGAGAGCTATGTCTTGACCCAAGGAGCAGCAGATACAGGACGTGGTCCGCTGGGGAGGGGCAAAGGGTGCCCCAAAGGTCCCATGACCACCGAGGGTTAGGAAAGAGCATGGTCAGCACGATCCTTGGCCGCAAGCTTGGGATGACGCAGATCTGGGACGAGAACGACAACGTCGTGCCCGTCACCGTCATCCAGGCTGGCCCCTGCACCGTCTCGCAGGTAAAGACGAAGGCGACCGACGGCTATGACGCCGTTCAGATCGGCTTCGGAGACATCTCCGCCAAGCACGTCAACAAGCCCATGGCCGGGCACTTTGCCAAGGCCGGCGTCGAGCCCATGCGCTACCTGCGCGAGGTTCGCGTTGAGAACGGCGAGGAGCACCACACCGGCGACGTCGTGACCGTCGCCGACTTCGCCGAGGTCAAGGCCGTCGACGTCATCGGCACCTCCAAGGGCAAGGGCTTCCAGGGCACCGTCAAGCGCTGGAACTTCTCCCGTGGCCCCATGACCCACGGCTCCCGCAACCAGCGCCGTCCGGGCTCCATCGGCCAGTGCGCCTACCCCGCCCGCGTCCGCAAGGGCCTGCACATGTACGGCCACATGGGCGACGAGCGCGTCACGGTGAAGAACCTCAAGCTCGTTCGCGTTGACGCCGAGCAGAACCTCATGCTCATCAAGGGCGCTGTCCCCGGCGGCAAGAACGCTCTCGTCCAGGTCCGCATGGCCTAAGTGCCAGGAAATCTCTTAGGCTAACAAGGAGGACAGAATGTCCAAGTACGCTATCAAGAACGCTGAGGGGGCCCAGGTCGCCGAGACCGAGCTCGCTGACGGCGTCTTCGGCATCGAGCCGAACATCCCCTGCATCCACCAGGTCGTGACCTGCCAGGACGCCTGCCTGCGCCAGGGCACCCACTCCGTCAAGAACCGCCACGAGGTCTCCGGCGGCGGCGTCAAGCCCTATCGCCAGAAGGGCACCGGCCGCGCTCGTCAGGGCTCCATCCGCGCTGGTCAGTGGACCGGCGGCGGCGTGATCTTCGGGCCCACCCCGCGCAGCCACGCCAAGCGCATCAACAACAAGATGGTCAAGCTCGCCATGAGGTCCGTCCTCTCCGGCAAGGTCGCCGACCAGGAGCTCGTGCTCGTCGACGCCCTCTCCTTCGAGACGCCCTCCACCAAGCAGGCCAAGGCCCTTCTCGTTGCCCTCGGCATCGCCGAGAAGCGCGTGACCATCGTGGTTCCCGACGACGACGTCAACACCTACCTCTCCTTCCGCAACCTGGAGAAGGTCAACGTGATCGGCGCCTCTGAGGCCACCACCCGCTCCCTCATCGACAACGGCGCCCTCGTCATGAGCGCCGACGTCGCGAAGCAGTTCGAGGAGGTGCTCGCATAATGAACTCCGTCTACAACGTGATCGTTCGCCCGATCGTCTCCGAGCGTTCCTTCGACCTCATGGAGCAGGGCAAGTACACCTTCGAGGTGGCCAAGAACGCCCCCAAGGAGGAGATCGCCGACGCCGTGGAGAAGCTCTTCAACGTGCACGTGGTCAAGGTCAACACCATGAACGTGTCCGGCAAGAAGAAGCGCGTCCGCTACCAGACGCCCGGCACCACCCGCTCCTGGAAGAAGGCCGTCGTGACCCTCGCCGCCGGCGAGACGATCGAGATCTTCGGCAGCCAGGCCGCCGAGTAGCAAGGCACCCCGCCCGCGCCTCCCTCCGGAGGCCGGGCTCTTATGCCGCGCACGATGGATACGCGCGGTACCGTGGTAATCCGGTGTCGCCCGCCAATCCCTGAGCGGGTCGGCCAACGGAAGAAGAAGGGAAAGAAATGGCAGTCAAGCACCTCAAGCCCACGAGCGCCGGCCGGCGTTTCCAGACGGTCTCGGACTTCGCCGAGATCACCTGCACCACGCCCGAGAAGTCGCTCCTCGAGCCCCTGCCCAAGAAGGCCGGCCGCAACAACAACGGCCGCATCACCACCCGTCACCAGG
>CALUJT010000056.1 GCA_944321005.1 uncultured Atopobiaceae bacterium
GAAGGAGAGCGCCTCGTCGGCAAAGGAGAGCGGGTACTCCACGCCCAGGCGCTCAGCCTGCGCGCGGTAGACCTTGTCCGCCAGCGGTACCACGTAGGTGCGCACGGCCTCGCGGAAGCGCTCCACGTCCTCGCGGCCGTAGGAGAGCCGCCCCATGCGGTCGTAGCCGAGCGGCAGGTAGTTCTCGTAGCCGAGCTTCCTGCCCATGGCGTCGCGCACGTGGGTGAGCTCGTCGTAGATGCGGTCGAGGTCGGCCTGGTGCTCCTTGTACCAGAGCCCCTCGGCCTTCCACGCGGCCAGGCGCTGGGCGTCGTCGGCGGACTTCTTGAACGGCGTGAGCTGGGAGAGCGTGTAGGTGCCGCCCTCGAAGGGAATCTGCGCGGAGGCGATGAGCTTCACGTACTCCTGCGCGAGGGCGTTCTCGCGCTTCATGTCCCCCACGATCGCGGGGTTGATGGTGCGGCGCTCCTGCTCGGCCTGGGCAAAGAGCAGCTCGCCGTACTTCTCCTCCAGCTGCGCGCGGAAGGGCGTGGAGAGAAGCGCGGAAGTGAAGGCGTCGGAGGCCTGCTGGAGCTCGGGCTGGGCCTCGTCCCAGAACGCGGACTCCGCGTCGTAGAACTCGTCGCGCGTGTCGATGACGTGGCGGATCATGGCGAGCTCGGCGGCCGTCTGCACGTGGCGGTCGAGCTGGTCCTTCTCCAGGAACGCGGCGTCCGCGGCCTCGGGGGTCTCGGCGGACGCGAGCGTCTCGGCCAGGCGCGCGTACTCCTCCTTCACGGCCTCGAGGTCCGGGCGCTCGTAGGGCATGTCCTTGAACTTGACGGCATCCGTCATGTGGGTCCTCCTCCGTGCGTGCACGGCGACGCCGTTATGCGCGCCATGTGTGCGAGTTCGGCTATGATTCGAGAAGGTATTGTACCCGTCAGAGGAGAATCCATGCCCGGCTACGTTCTCAGCTGCTGCTCCACCGCCGACGTCACGCGCGAGTGGCTCGAAAATCGCGACATCGCCTATCTCTACTTCAACTACTTCCTCAACGGCGAGATGTGCAAGGACGACTTTGGCGCCACCAACCCGCCCGCCCAGCTCTACGCCAAGATGCTCGCGGGCGCAGACGCCAAGACCTCGCAGATCAGCGCCGGCGACTACATGGAGCACTTCGAGAAGTACCTCGCCCAGGGCAAGGACGTCCTTCACGTGACGCTCTCGTCCGGCATCTCCGGCACGTTCAACTCCGCCTGCGCCGCGCGCGACCAGCTCGCCGAGAAGTACCCCGACCGCAAGATCTACGTGGTGGACTCGCTCGCCGCCTCCTCGGGCTTTGGCCTGCTCATGGACAGGCTCGCGGAGCTGCGCGACGGCGGGATGGGCGTCGACGAGCTCGCCGCCTGGGCCGAGGACCACAAGCACGAGGTCCAGCACTGGTTCTTCTCGTCCGACCTCACCTTCTTCGTGCGCGGCGGCCGCGTCTCCAAGGCCGCGGGCCTCGTGGGCGGCATGCTCAAGATCTGCCCCGTGATGGACGTGGAGCCCGACGGCTCGCTCGCCGTGAAGGAGAAGATCCGCACCAAGGCCAAGGCGATCAATCGCGTGGTGGAGAAGATGGAGGAGCTCGCCGAGGGCGGCCTCGACTACTCCGGCAAGTGCTACATCAGCCAGTCCGAGTGCCTCGCGGACGCGCAGGAGGTCGCCGCGCGCATCGAGGAGCGCTTCCCCAAGCTCAACGGCAAGGTGGAGATCTTCCCCATCGGCGCCACCATCGGCGTGCACACCGGTCCCGGCACCGTGGCCCTCTTCTTCTGGGGCAAGCGCCGCGTCTAGCGAGAAGGACTGCTGGCGAGAAGAACGACGAGACGCCCGCGCTATTGCCCGCGCTTCAGGCCCGCGCTTTTGAGCGCGGGCCTGTCTTGTGCTGGGTCGAGGGCGGCGCCCATCGCCCCCTAGAGCGGCATCGAGAAGAACCCTCGATAGAGAGCCAGCTCGTCGGGGGTATCCAGGCTCGAGGCAAACTCCACGCTCCCGGGGCGGACGCGCCCGGAGAGCAGCCCCTCCTCCGCGAGCCGCTTGCGGAGCTGTCGCGCCGTGCCCGCGCCGCCGTCGAAGAAGGCGACGCCGGGACCGAGAGCGCGCTCCACCTGCGTCCGCACGAAGGGGTAGTGCGTGCAGCCCAGCACGACGGCGTCGACGCTGCCCGCATAGCCGCCCACGAGGCCCTCGACCATCTCGCCCAGATCCGGGGCGTCGAGGTCGCCGCGCTCGATGCGAGCGGCGAGCCCGGGGCATGGCACGGGGACGACCTCGCACTCCCCTCCCCAGGCGCGCGCGAGCTCGTGGTACTTGTCCAGGTTGAGCGTCATCTCGGTGGCCATCACGAGGATGCGCCCGTGCGGGAAGGCGCGCGCGGCGGGCTTGAGCGCGGGCTCTATCCCGACGATGGGAACGTCGGGATGCGCCGCGCGCAGCGTCGCGGCGGAGGCGGAGGTCGCCGTGTTGCAGGCGATGACGATGGCCTTGGCGCCCTCCGCAAGGAAGCGGTCGGCGATGCTGCGGGAGAGCTCGAGCACCTGCGCCTCGGTCTTCTCGCCATAGGGGGCGTTGGCCGAGTCGCCGAAGTAGCGGAAGTCCTCGTGCGGGAGCTCTGCCACCAGCGAGCGCAGCACGCTGATGCCGCCCAGCCCGGAGTCGAAGACCCCCACGAAGCCGTCGCGCGCCGCGCCCATGTCACCCACCTCCTCTGCATTGCTGCCTCCCAGCATACCGCATCGGGGGGAGGGCTCCTTTCGCCCGGCGATTGCTGCCATTCACAGTTCACTATCTAGAATGGTATATTGTGTAACATAGTAATTTGGTAGACTGAGCAAAAGTCAGAACGGGCAGGGAGGTGACCATGGCAGGCCGAGACGCGGAGAGCGACCTCATCCGGGGCAACATCGACGCCATCGTTCTCAACACGCTCACGGACGGGGACTCGTACGGGTACGAGATCCTCAAGGACGTCGCCAGCGCCAGCGACGGCGCGTACGAGATGAAGGAGCCCTCGCTCTACACGAGCCTCAAGCGCCTGGAGGGCCAGGGGTTCGTGGAGAGCTACTGGGGCAGCGAGTCCCAGGGGGCGCGCCGCAAGTACTACCACATCACCGACTCGGGCCTCGGCGAGCTCACCGAGGCAACGGCACGCTGGGTTCGCGTGCGCACCATCATCGATCGACTCCTCAGGCAGAACGGGGGAACCAATGAGCGCTGCTAGCGACATCAGGATGTACGTCGAGCACCTCTTCGAGGGCCGCGTGCTCGACGCGGAGACCATCGAGCTCAAGGAGGAGATCTACGGCAACCTCGTGGCCCGCTACGAGGACTACCTCGCTCAGGGCATGGGCGCCGAGGAGGCCTACCGGCGCACCTGCGAGGCCGTGACCAGCGTGGACGACGTCATGGGCGAGAGGGAGCCCGAGGCCGAGGGGGCTCCCGCGAGGCCGGCGGCGCATGCGGCGGAGACCGACCCCGAGCCCACGCGCGTCATGCCCCACGCCACGGCCCCGCTGCCGGCGGACAGGCCCGCTCCCCCTTCGGCATACGAGCCCGCACCCGCGGCGCCAGCGCCCAGGCGCTGGAGCACGGGCGTGATTGTGGCGGTGGCGGCAGTCGTACTCGTGGTTGCGGGCATAGCGGGCTGCACCGTGTTCAACCTGCTGGACACGCAGCGGGCGAACGAGGACTACCGGGGGCAGACCTCGCAGACGGTCCAGCAGGTGGACGAGCCCGGGTCGACCACCGAGCCCACCGGCGGAACCGACGCCACCACGTCGCAGACCACCGGCAACGGAGGGACCACGTCGCAGACGACCGGCGGACAGCCCACCGGCTCCACGCAGGTCTCGGCCGACGACCTGAGCGACCAGATCAACGCCGTCGCACCGGAGACGCTCTCGGGATACACCTCGCTCAGCGCCGCCAGCCCGGACCAGGACGCCCTCACGAGGCTCGTCCAGGGACTTCCTCTGAGCACCTACTTCGCAGGTGCCGGCGCGGGCACGAGAGCCGGATCTCTCGAGGTCACCTACAGCTACCCCACGCATGACGAGCGCGACTACATCGCCCGCGACGACGACTACGTCGACCGCGCCCTGGTCTTCAACGCAGCCGCCCTCATGTGCACGATCGGCGACCTGGACACGCTGACCGTCTACGAGACGGAGCCGGACGACGACAGCCCGCACACCGAGACCGACGCGCACGTCTTCGACCGTGCCTCGATGGAGCAGGTGCTGGGCGTCCCGCTCGACGCGAGCCAGCTCACCAGCGATAACTGGGCGGCCCTGCGCGACCAGCTCATGGAGAAGCGCGTCTGGGACCGCATCTGGGACAGCGCCGACCGGGACTAAAGCTGCCGACCATACAACACCCCGCCCGAAGTGTCCGATATAGGCCTTCGGGCGGGGTGTTGTATGGTTGCCCCCGGCACACCTCGCGCCGTTCTGGCAGAATCTACGGTCGGAACAGCCTCACCAACGGGCCGGAACGGCCCCTGACGACAGGAGAGACCATGAGCAACGAGGGCAAGAAGGTCAAGGTTCACTACGTCGGCACGCTCGACGACGGCACCAAGTTCGACTCCTCCCGCGACCGCGACGAGCCGCTGGCCTTCACCTGCATGGCCGGCCAGATGATCCCCGGCTTCGACGCCGCCGTGCGCGAGATGGAGGTCGGCCAGGTCGTCGACATCCGCCTCGAGCCCGCCGACGCCTACGGCGAGCGCGACGAGCGCCTCGCCCAGACCGTGCCCGTGAGCGCCATGCCCGGCGCGGAGACCCTCTCCGTCGGCGACCGCGTGATGCTCACCGCCCCCACCGGCCAGCCCTTCCCCGCCACCGTGTCCGCCCTCGAGGACGGCAACGTCACCTTTGACATGAACCACGAGATGGCCGGCAAGGCGCTCAACTTCAACATCGAGCTCCTCGAGGTCGAGGAGTAGCCAGAGGGAAACCGCCTCATCGGGGCCCGCGGCGCCAGCTCACAGCGCGTCGCGGGCCCCTCTATTTCTCCTTGATTCGAACATCTGTTTGTACTATGATGAGGGCGCAGCGAAGAACTGCTGCGACCAGCGATAGTCGCGGTCACAGAGCCCAGCGCATCGGACAGGTCGCCGAATCCGAACGTCAGGTAGCGATCCATCCCATACAGACAACTAAGCCATGCCCTCCTGCACGAGCGGGGCATCATGCCTCTTGAGCAATATAGGGGAAAGGTTGTATTATGAGATGGACGATTCAGACAGAATTCATCAAAAGCTGGCTCGACTCGCTAAAGGAGCCAATCGCAAGGCAAGTTGCCTCAGCACTTGACGCACTGGCCGCCGAAGGCCCCTCGCTTGGACGCCCCCTCGTTGACACTGTAAAGGGGTCCTCGATCCATAACCTGAAGGAGCTCAGACCGAGGTCTACGGGAAGGAGCGAGATTCGAATTCTATTTGTCTTCGATGACGAGCGATGCGCAGTCACCTTACTGGCAGGAGATAAAGCCGGGATTCTTTCGAGAGGACCAAAGTGGAACAGGTGGTATAGGAAGGCAATTCCAGAAGCCGAGAGGCGCTACAGACAATACCTGTCAGAAAGGGAAGCCAATGGACACGCTTGATGATTTCATCGCTCGCAGGGGCTTTGACCGCGAGGAGATTCACCAGGAGGCGCTCAAGCTCATCGCCGAGTGCCGGGCATACGAGCTGAGGGAGGCGCGCAGGGCGGAGCACCTCACGCAGTCCGACGTGGCGGAGCGCATGGGCATCAGCCAGGCGCGCGTCTCCGAGGTGGAGAGCGGCGACGTGAGCTCGCTCAAGGTGAGCACGCTCGCGCGCTACGCCGAGGCCCTGGGAGGCACCTTCGAGGCGATCATCCAGATCGGCGACAAGACCATCAGGCTCGCGTAGCGCGGGTCCATGGGACCCGAGGCGCCCCCTACTCCCAGCTCACGAGGTAGCGCAGCTCGCAGTCCCGCCTGCAGTCGAAGCGATACTCCGGGCGCGTGGCGGGGCCGCAGCTCCCCGAGCCGATGCCCATCTGGAACGCCTGGACGGTCACGTAGGTGCCCGAGCGGACCTCGTCCTCGCGGTGGCGCATGCCGCGCAGCTCCTCGTCGGAGTAGGGCTTGACCGCGAGCTCGAACGGCCGGTCGACGGCTGTGAGCTGCACGTTCTTCTCGCCATTTGAGATGATGACGTACTGGCAGTCCATGCGGTTGCCGCTCTCCTGGGGACGGATGTTGGGCTCGGTCATGTCCGCCACGCGGCAGGAGACGCGCTCCACCTGCGCCTGCTCGCACATGTCTTGGTAGGACTCCCCGTTGCGCCCGAGGTACTCGACCTCGTCCCAAGAGGCGTCGAGTCGGTAGCAGACGCCAAACCGCGGCAGGTCGCCGCGCCCGCGCTCGCAGCGGAGGCGCGACGTCACGAGCACGCCCGCGGCAACGGCCTCGTAGGTGTCCTCGCAGACAAAGCGATGATGGAGGAAGACGAGCCTCGACGTCACCACGGCCGCGCCCTCCCCCTCGACCACGGAGAGGACCTCGCGCCGGCAGTCGTAGAAGCGCTCCATGGGTCGCCCGCCGGAGAGGTACCGGTCGTTGTCCGTCTCCGCACGGCAGAGAAGAACGGGCGTCGCGGCCGGGGCCATGACGCCGGCGACGGTGAGCCCACTCCCCGTGACCTCGCAGCCCTCCGGAAACGCTGCGACGCGCGCGAGAAGGACGCCCTCCAGCGGCGCCATCTCCGAGAGCCTGGTCTGCTCGCGGGAGACCTCCTCCCCCGTGTCACGGCGGCGCACCGCGACGGTCACCCTGCGGGAGCGGTCGCGCCGCAGGCCCTCGCCGAGCTCGCGCGCCGCGAATGACGTGGGCCTCACCAGGTAGGACTGCTGCCTCAGCGGCGCCACGTCGCACGAGAGCTCGGCCATGCCTCCGTCGTTCCACTCAAAGCGGAGCGAGAACGCCTCCCCCGGGGTGAACGACGTCGCGTTGTGGACCATGAAGAAGTCCCCGCCCAGGTGCCGGACGCGCAGGGTCCGGTAGCAGTGACGCACCACGCGCGCGCCCGTGGAGGGCATGCGATCCGGGTAGAAGATGCCGTCCACGCAGAAGTTGCCGTCGTGCTCCCACTCCCCGTGGTCGCCGCCGTAGGTGTAGCGGCCGTCCGGGTGGAGCACGGCGTGGTCGGCCATCTCCCACACGCAGCCGCCCATCAGGGAGTCGAAGGCGTAGATCTGCCTCCAGTAGTCCTCGATGCCGCCCGGGCCCACGCCCATGGCGTGCGCGTACTCGCAGAGGAGGTACGGCCGGTCGTTGAGCCGTCGCGTGGTCGAGCGGCCCTCGCCCACGCTCCGCACGCGCTCGACGGTGGAGTACATCTCGCTCCCCACGTCGTAGGCGCGACGCAGCGAGTGGATGGCGCCCTCGTAGTGAACGGGCAGGCTCGAGCGCGACCGGATGAGCTCGTACATGGCGTCGGCGTTGCGCCCTCCGCCGGCCTCGTTGCCCAGGCTCCACATGATCACGCACGTGCGGAGCTTGTCGCGCTCCACGAGGCGCTCGGCGCGGTCGAGGTAGCGCCCCTCCCAGCGGGCGTCGTTGGTGAGGCGGTTCTGCCTCGCGGGGAACTTGCCCACCAGGGCCCCGTGGGTCTCGAGGTCTGCCTCGTCGATCACGTAGACGCCCAGCTCGTCGCAGAGCTCCAGGAGGTACGGGTCCGGCGGGTAGTGCGAGGTCCGGATGGTGTCTATGTTGTGGCTCTTGCAGAGAAGGACGTCGCGCTCGATCTCCGCCGGCGTCATGGCGTAGCCCGCCGTTGGGCTCGTGTCGTGGTGGTTGACGCCGTGCAGCTTGACCGGCCGGCCGTTCACGAGGAAGCGCCTGCCGTCCACGCGCGCCTCGCGAAAGCCCACGCGCTCGCGCACGCACTCCGTGGGCGTCTCCAGGATGAGGTCGTAGAGGCGCGGGGTCTCGGCGGTTCACTCGAGCACGTCGAGCCCTTCGAGGTCGACGGTGGCGCGGCACCCGTCCGCGTGCGCCTCTGCCACCCGCTCGACCCCGTGGCCGCGCAGCGTCACGCGCACCGTGCCCTCGGCAACAAGGCGAAGGTCAACGGTCATGTGGTAGCGCACGCGGCTCGCCCGTTCTTCTCGGCGCGTGCGCACGTCCACGTCCCAGATTCCGGAGGGGGTGACCTCGCGCAGCAGCACGTCCCGGAAGATGCCGTTGTTGCGGAACATGTCCTGGCACTCGAGGTAGGAGCCCGTGCACCAGCGGCGCACCACGGCCACGAGCTCGTTTGTCCCCGCGCGCTGGCACGGCGCGATGTCGAACTCCGCCGTGTTGTGCGATCCCTCCGCATAGCCCACGCGCCGGCCATTGAGGTAGAGGTCAAGGCAGCTGGCGACGCCCAGGAAGGAGATGACGTGGCCCACGGACGCCTCGCGCTCGTCCAGGTCAAAGGTGCGGCGGTAGACGCCCGCGAAGTTGTACTCGCCAACCGGGTGCGCCACGTGCGGGCGCCCGCCCTCGCCGCCGATGAGCGAGAAGACCGGCCCCACGGGGCCCTCCTCGGGTATGCGCGGCGGGTCGAACGGGAACTGGTAGCGCTCGTCCACGTAGAAGGGCCGGTCGTAGCCCTGGAACTGCCAGCAGCCGGGGACGGCAACGCGGTCCCAGGCAACGGCCTCGGTGTCCAGCACGTCCGGCAGCTCGGCGGGCCGCGGGTAGAACCGGAAGTCCCACTCCCCGCTCAGACAGCGCACGAGCGGAGACTCGTAGCGCCTCCGCTCCGCCGGCACCGCCTCCGCCCCCGCCCGATCCGGATACGGGATGAAGTAGCTCCGCGCCGGCAGCCGATTCTCCGCGATGACCCCCGCGTCACAGTACGCCGCCCGATCCAGCACGTACCTCACGTCACAAACCTCCCGGTAAAGGCGCCGCCCGAGCAAGGGGTCCGCCGGCCCGCCCGATGTATTCCTGCGCGCAGTTCTTGCGCAGCAAGCTGTCTGAGCACGGGGATAGGTCGGGCGGGCCGCCGGGCCAACCCCCTAGATCGCGGCGAGCGCCTGCTCGATGTCGGCGATGAGGTCCTCGGTGCCCTCGAGGCCGCACGAGAAGCGCACCATCGCGGGCGAGATGCCGGCGGCGGCCAGCTCCTCGTCGTTCATCTGGCGGTGCGTCGCGGAGGCCGGGTGCAGGCAGCAGGTGCGGGCGTCGGCCACGTGCGTCTCGATGGCGGCGAGGCGCAGGGCCGCCATGAACTTCTCGGCGGCAGCGCGGCCGCCGGCGAGCTCGAAGGACACGACGCCGGAGCCACCCTCGGGCAGATACTTCTGGGCGAGCGCGTAGTACGGGTCGGACGGGAGGTGCGGGAAGCGCACGCTCGTGACGTTGTCGCTCTTCTCGAGGTACTCCGCCACGGCGAGGCCGTTCCTAAAGTGCTGCGGCATGCGCACGTGCAGGCTCTCGAGGCCCATGTTGAGGTAGAACGCGTTCTGCGGGCTCTGGATGGAGCCGAGGTCGCGCATGAGCTGCGAGGTGGCCTTGGTGATGAAGGCGCCGGCCTGGCCGAACTTCTCGGCGTAGACGATGCCGTGGTAGGACTCGTCCGGGGTGGTGAGGCCGGGGAACTTGTCCGCGTGGGCCATCCAGTCGAAGTTGCCGGAGTCCACGATCGCGCCGCCGACGCCCACGCCGTGGCCGTCCATGTACTTGGTGGTGGAGTGGGTCACGATGTCCGCCCCCCACTCGATGGGGCGGCAGAAGACGGGCGTGGGGAAGGTGTTGTCCACGATCAGCGGCACGCCGTGGGCGTGGGCCGCCGTGGCAAAGCGCTCGATGTCCAGCACGTCGAGCGCGGGGTTGGCAACGGTCTCGCCAAAGACGGCGCGCGTGTTGGGACGGAAGGCGGCCTCGAGCTCCTCGTCGGTGCACTCGGGCGAGACGAACGTGGACTCGATGCCCATCTTGGCCATGGTGTGGGCGATGAGGTTGTACGTGCCGCCGTAGATGGCCGAGCTGGCCACGACGTGGCTGCCCGACTCGCAGATGTTGAAGAGCGCGAAGAAGTTGGCCGCCTGGCCGGAGCTCGTCAGCATGGCCGCGGCGCCGCCCTCGAGCGCGGCGATCTTGGCCGCCACGGCGTCGTTGGTGGGGTTCTGGAGGCGCGTGTAGAAGTAGCCGGAGGCCTCGAGGTCAAAGAGCTGGCCCATGTGCTCCGAGGTGGCGTACTTGAACGTGGTGGACTGGACGATGGGAATCTGGCGCGGCTCGCCGTCGCCGGGCGTGTAGCCGGCCTGGACGCAGCGGGTCGCGATGGTCTGGTCT
>CALUJT010000057.1 GCA_944321005.1 uncultured Atopobiaceae bacterium
CATGGCCCGCTTGACCGGGTCCGTGGTGGTTCCCCGCACGTCGGAGACGATCGCGATCTCCTGCCCGGTGACGGCGTTCACCACGCTCGACTTGCCGGCGTTTCTAAGCCCGAAGAACCCTATGTGCACGCGCTCGCCCGAAGGCGTCTCGTTGAGTCCCATCTCTCCTCCTTGCCCGGGGCCCCGCCAATTGGGGACGTGTTATTTCTCGCTGAGCGTTTGGGACAGGTCCGTTTACCGGGACCGACTCGACCCGCGCGGACCTGTCCCAAACGCTCAGCGAGAAATAACACGTCCCCAATTTGCAGGCCCAAACGCTCAGCGAGAAATAACACGTCCCCAATTGGCAGACCAAATTGCTAGAAGCGGAAGTCGCGGCGGTTGGAGCCGCGGATGTCGGCCACGTGCTCGGTGGCGATGCCCCTCGTACGCTCGTTGGGGATGCGCGCCAGCTCGCGCTCGATGAGCGGCCAGCCCACCTCGGCCGTGGCGGGCGAGGCGTAGTCCACCAGGTACTCCGCGAGCGTCATCAGAGCGTTGGGGTGGCAGCAGTTGAGGATCTGCCCGCTCTTGCAGAGGCTCATGAAGCGGTCCCCCGTGCGACCCTCGCGATAGCACGCGGTGCAGAACGAGGGGATGTGGTCGAGCTGCATGAGCCAGCGCACCACCTCGTCGAGCGAGCGCTGGTCGGAGACGTCGAACTGCTCCGAGTCGTGCGGGCGCTCCTCCTCGTCGTAGCCGCCCACGCTCGTGCGCGAGCCGCCGGAGATCTGCGAGATGCCCAGCTCGAGGGCGCGCCCGCGCACGGCCTCGTTCTCGCGCGTGGAGATGATCATGCCGGTGTAGGGCACCGCCACGCGGATGCACGCGATGATCTTGGCGAAGGTGTCGTCGTCGATCCCGTTGTCGAACTCGTCCGGGTCGATGTCGTCCGCCCTCTTGAGGCGCGGCACGGAGATGGTGTGCGGCCCCACGCCGTGCACGGCCTCGAGGTGCTCCGCGTGCATGAGCAGGCCGGCGAACTCGTAGCGGTACTTCTCCAGGCCAAAGAGCACGCCCAGGCCAACGTCGTCGATGCCGCCGTCCATGGCGCGGTCCATGGCCTCCGTGTGGTAGGCGTAGTCGTGCTTGGGACCGGTGGGGTGCAGCTCGAGGTAGCTCTTCTTGTCGTAGGTCTCCTGGAAGAGGATGTAGGTGCCAATCCCCGCGTCCTTGAGCATGCGGTACTCCTCCACCGTGGTCGCGGCGATGTTGACGTTCACGCGGCGGATAGCACCGTTCCTGTGCTTGATGGAGTAGATCGTGTCGATGCACTCGAGGATGTACTCGATGGGGTTCATCCTGGGATCCTCGCCCGCCTCGATGGCAAGGCGCTTGTGCCCCATGTCCTGCAGCGCGATGACCTCGCGGCGCACCTCGTCCTGCGTGAGCTTGCGTCGCGCGATGTGCTTGTTCTTGGCGTGGTACGGGCAGTAGGTGCAGCCGTTCACGCAGTAGTTGGAGAGGTAGAGCGGCGCAAAGAGCACGATGCGGTTGCCGTAGTAGGCGAGCTTGATCTGGCGCGCCAGGTCGAAGATCTTCTCGTTGAGCTCGGGGACGTCGCAGGCGAGAAGCACGCTCGCCTCGCGGTGCGTGAGGCCCGCGCAGTGGTAGCCGTTGCCCTGACGTACGGGCTTCGCCTTCTCGAGCAGGCTCTCGATGAGCGCGACGTCGTGCGCGTGCGCGGCGGCGTAGTCGAGGGTCTCGCGAATCTCCTCGTCGTTGATGAAGTCCTCGGCATAGCGGGACCTCGGGTCGTACCTCGCCATATGTCTCCTCTCCTTCGCGGTCAGGCTCGCGGGCGCGGGCCTTCCCCCTCAGATGCGCGCCGGGCGCGGCGTGACGCCCGGACTCGGCTGTCAGCGACGCCTGGCGTCGCCCCGGTCGACCACCACGTGGCAGCCGATCTCCTCCATGCGCCGCGACAGCTCGGCAAGCCCCTCTGCCGCCTCGCTGCCGGCGCACGCCTTATTATCGTACAGCTCGTACTTCTCGCGCGCGTCCGTCGGCGAGAGGTTGGGCATGACCACGTTGGCGCCGGCGAGCATGCCCCGCTCGCGACCGCGAGGGTCGAGCGTGGCGAGCGCCGTCGTGGCCGGAAGCAGTAGCGCAGGCTCGATCAGCCGCAGGAGCGAGAGCAGGTAGCACGTGAACCCCACCGAGCCCGCCGGCTCGTGCGCGAGGGGCGTGGCGTGGTGCGGGACAAAGGGGCCGATGCCGCACATGGCGGGGCGGAGGCCCTCCACCAGCTTGAGGTCGGCGGCGAGCGTGGCCGGCGTCTGTCCCGGGGAGCCCACCATGAAGCCGCATCCAACCTGGTAGCCTATGGCCGCGAGGTCGCGCAGGCAGGCCAGGCGGTGCTCCAGCGTGAGCTCCGCCGGGTGGAGGCTCGCGTAGTGCGCGGGGTCCGCCGTCTCGTGCCGCAGCAGGTAGCGGTCTGCGCCCGCGTCAAAGAGGGCCTGGTAGCTCTTGTGGCTGCGCTCCCCCAGGGAGAGCGTGACCGCGCAGTCCGGGTGTGCCAGCTTTATCGCGCGCACCAGGCCGCACATGAGCTCGTCCGTGAGCGCTGGGTCCTCCCCGCCCTGGAGCACGAAGGTCCTGAAGCCCAGCTCGTAGCCTTCGTCGCAGCACGCGAGCACGATCTCCGGGGAGAGCCGGTAGCGCTCCGCCGAGCGGTTGGAGCGGCGAAGGCCACAGTAGAGGCAGTCGTTTCTGCAGTAGCTGCTTATCTCCAGGAGGCCGCGGACGAAGACGTCGTCCCCGTAGACCGCGCGCCGGGTGACGAGGGCGCGCTCCGCGGCGTAGGCCGCCAGAGAGGGCGAGAAGGACGAGACGAGCTCCTCGTACTTCTCGATGGGAAGCGCGTGCTCACGGGCGAGAAGGTCGACGAGCTCGCGGCATCGCTCCTCGGCGGCGGAGCTAGGCATTCGGCCCGCCCTGCCCTGCGTCTTTCTGCTCTGCGACCACGTTTGAATAGAGCGTCTTCACGCTCACGCCCGGGAGCGACCCCACCTTGCCGGCGAGGGCGGACGTGACGTCCTGCGGCGCGTCCAGGGCGACGGAGATAACGCTCACCCCGCGCTCACGATACGGCACCCCCATGCGACCGAAGATGTGGTCGCGGTACTCGTGCAGAAGCTCGTTCAGGGCCTCGACGGACTCCGGGTCCTCGACGATGATCCCCATGATGGCGATGCGCGTGGTGGCGGACATGGCGCTCCCCTCTCCTGTTGGCCGTGTGCCCATCATAGTTCTTCTCGGCAGCGTCACGCCTCAATCGCCATGTTTCTGCGGACAAAATAGGCTTCGACAAAGGCCGATCCTGTCCGGAAATACATGGTGGTCGCACGACGAGAAGAACCCGGAGGCAGCTCCTCCCACCCCCGCCCCCGGCAGAAGGAGCGACATGTGAGAGGCGGCCCCGGACCTGCTAAGAGGAAGTTCCGCGCAGCGCACTTCCTCGTGCAGGTCCGGGGCCGCCCCCACCTTGAATCGGGTCAGGCGACTAGCACACTCCCTGGGCCATCATGGCCTCGGCGACCTTGGTGAAGCCGGCGATGTTGGCGCCCATGACGAAGTTGCCCTCGTGGCCGTAGGCGCGGGCGGTGTCGTCCACGTTGTGGAACATGCCGCGCATGAGGCTCTCGAGCTTGCCGTCGACCTCCTCGAAGGTCCAGGAGAGGTGCTCGGCGTTCTGGCTCATCTCCAGGCCGGACACGAGCACGCCGCCGGCGTTCGCGGCCTTGCCGGGCATGAAGGCGACGTCGTTCTCCATGAGGTAGGTGGTGGCGTCGGGCGTGGTGGGCATGTTCGCGCCCTCGCCCACGACCTTGCAGCCGTTGGCCACGAGCGCCTGGGCGTCCTCGAGGTGCAGGGTGTTCTCGCGGGCGCAGGGAAGCGCGATGTCGCAGGGGAGCTGCCAGACGCCGCGGCCGTCGCCCTCGTGCCAGGTGGCGTTGGGGCGCTCGTCGACGTACATCGCGAGGCTCACGCCCTGGTCGTGGCCGGAGCGCTTCTTGTTGTAGATGTGCTCGAGCACCTGGTAGTCGATGCCCTCCTGGTCCTCGACCCAGCCCTTGGTGTCGGAGCAGGCCACGACGGTGCCGCCGAGCTGCGCGACCTTCTGAATGGCGTAGATGGCCACGTTGCCGGAGCCGTGGACGACGACCTTCTTGCCCTCGAAGGAGTCACCGTTGCTCTTGAGGTACTCGTCGACGAAGTACACGAGGCCGTAGCCCGTGGCCTCGGTGCGGGCGAGCGAGCCGCCGAAGGTGAGGCCCTTGCCCGTGAGGACGCCGGTCCACTCGTTGCGGATGCGCTTGTACTGGCCGAACATGTAGGCCACCTCGCGGCCGCCCACGCCCAGGTCGCCGGCGGGAACGTCGGTGTTGGGGCCGATGTGGCGGCAGAGCTCGGTCATGAAGGACTGGCAGAAGGCCATGACCTCGCGGTTGGACTTGCCCTTGGGGTCGAAGTCGGCGCCGCCCTTGCCGCCGCCCATGGGCAGCGTGGTCAGGCTGTTCTTGAAGATCTGCTCGAAGCCGAGGAACTTGAGCATGCCTAGGGTGACCGTGGGGTTGAAGCGCAGACCGCCCTTGTAGGGGCCGATGGCGGAGTTGAACTCGACGCGATAGCCGCGGTTGACCTGGACCTTGCCGGAGTCGTCGACCCAGGGGACGCGGAACATGACCACGCGCTCGGGCTCGACGATGCGCTCGAGCAGGGCGTTCTCCTCGTACTCGGGGTGAGCGTCGAGGGCGGGCTGCAGGGTCTCGAGGACCTCCTTGGCCGCCTGGATGAACTCGAGCTGCTCGGGATAGCGAGCCTCGAGCTCGGCGATGACCCTCTCGGAATACGTCATGTGAATCTCCCTTCACTTGCGGCGATGCCGCGACGAAAGTTCCGGAAGAGAGAATACGTGCGGAAAACGCCTCGAAAAATCGGCGCGAGCGAAGTGTAACGGCATCGAACCTCGCGCGAAATCTGCCGTACACACGAAACAGAGGCGCAATCCACACGTTCACGTCCTGTTAATTGGGGACGGGTTATTTCCGTCAGACCGTTTGGGACAGGTTTTCAGCAACCTGTCCCAAACGGTCTGACGGAAATAACCCGTCCCCAATTAACAGAAAGCCCGGGCAAGTGGCCCGGGCTCATCAAAGTCTGGAGCGGGTGACGGGAATCGAACCCGCGTCATCAGCTTGGAAGGCTGAGGTTCTACCATTGAACCACACCCGCGTGCATGGTCGGGGCGACTGGATTCGAACCAGCGACCCTCTGCTCCCAAAGCAGATGCGCTACCAAGCTGCGCCACGCCCCGGTCGCAAGTGACAAGTATAGGCGAGCGTCCCCCGCCCGGCAATGTGCAAATTGGGGTCGGGTCCCTTTTTACACATCCGACCGCCGTGTCTCCTTGCCCGCCCGCCTAAATCAACGGCACATGGTGACTTGGCGCGACATATGCGGGTAACAAGTAGACACCCCCGGGAAGGAAGGCCTTCATGGACGAGCTGCTTATCACCAACTCCATCGCAACGCTGTGGTTTCCCGCGGTCGTCATCCTCTCGCTCGCCACCATCGCGGGCAGGTGGGTCATTCTGGGAAAGATGGGCAGAAGGCGTTGGGCCGCGATCGTCCCGGTCTTCTCGACCTGGGAGGTGAGCGAGGGGGCCTCCGGTAGCCGCGTGCTGAGCACGGTTGCCGCCACGGCGAGCGCGGCGTTTCTGATCTCCGTCCTTCTCGGCCTCGGGCGCCACTACGAGACGCAGTGGGTCGCGACGCTCATCCTCGCACTCTGGATCGTGACGCAGCTCGTGGTGAGCGAGCGGCTCGCGAGGGCCTTTGGGGCGGGTCCGGGCTTTGCGGCGGGGCTCGTTCTTGTCCCCATCGTCACATACCCGCTCCTCGTGATGGACGGAAAGGTATATCTCGGCCCGGTTGACGGGTCCGGCGCCTAAGACGCCCCGGGTGTCACCTGGCGTACAATCGGGGCGATAAGAACCTCGAGAAGGGCGTCTCATGGCAAACTCCCCGCTCGGTCGCACGCTGCTCATAGCCAACCCCGCCGCCCACAGCGGCCGCGGCGCTGAGGGCGCGGACTTCGCACGCCACTTCCTGGGGAGCTACTCCACCGCGACGCGCGGGTACGAGGTCCGCCTCACCAGCGGGCCCGGCGACGCTGTGGGAATCGCCGCGGGCGCCGTTGGCTTTGACACGGTCCTCGCGCTCGGCGGCGACGGGGTCATCCACGAGGTCGTGAACGGCCTCATGCGGCTTCCGGCCTCCGCGCGCCCGCAGCTCGGCATCATTCCCCTTGGCTCCGGCAACGACTACGCCCGCACGCTCGGCATGGTCAAGAACGACGTCGAAGGGGCGTTTGCGCAGCTCGTCCGCGGCACGGTACGCGAGCTCGAGGTCGGACGCGTCAACGGGGCCCACTTCATGCAGACCCTCTCGTTTGGCCTGGACGCTGCAATCGCGCTGGACACGACCGACCGTCGCGCAGCCAACACCTCGCAGGAGGGCGAGGCGCTCTTCATCACCTCCGGCCTCAAGATCCTCTCGCGCGCGAGGGACGGCTTTCCCTGCACGGCGCGCTTCGACGACGAGGGGCCCGTCGACCTCAGGACGCTCATCTTTGCCGTGCAGGTGGGGCCCACGTACGGCGGCGGCTTCAGGGTCTGCCCGGACGCGGACCCCGGCGACGGCCTTCTCGACGTCTGCTACAACGTCAAGAAGCCAGCGGTCCCCCACCTGTTGGCCCTCTTTGGGCTCGCGCGCTCCGGTCGTCACGCGAGGTCGCGCGTCGTTCGCCTGCGCCGCATCCGCCACGCCGAGCTCGACTTTGCCGAGGAGCCGCCCTGCCAGGTCGACGGCGAGCGCCTTGCCGGCACCCACTTCGAGATCGACGTCATCCCCCGCGCCCTCCGCGTCATCTGTTAATTGGGGACGTGTTTTTTCGTGCAGATGATTTGGGACAGGTTTGTCGTCCGTTGTACCAAGCTTGCCGGGCGCAACCGCTCAAGCGGCACCCGACTCCGGACTCGTTGAGCAAAAAAGACAGCACTCTCCTGTTGACGAGCGCTCACTCCCCGCTTGCGAGAAGAATCCCCTTTTGAATGGAGTAGCGACCGATGCTCGTCACGCGCTCGATCTGCCTGAGCGAGAGGCCCGCATCCCTGAGGGCAAGAAGCGCTTGGTCCCTATCCGCGCCGGACAGTTCTCGCAGCGCCCGCGGGTCAAGTGGATACAGCACGGCGCGGGCAATCTCGAAGACGTCATCTTCGGGAACCCTCTTGCCCGCGCGAAAGCAGTACGCATTTGGCCGACTCTGAAAGCTCATGGACAAGAAGCCGTCAGCTCCGCCCAACAGGTCAAGGATCGGATCGACGTTGGCCAGTCCCCACTCGCCTCCCGTTCCCGCATACTCATCGAAGCTGCTCCACGGGTAGTCGGCAGCCGAGCAAAGCCCGGCCTTCTCGGGGTTATCATGAATGTATCTGACGGCCGCGACCAGTTGTGCGTCGGACTCGATGGGAACGCTCTTAAACCGACCGTCGAACACGGAGCCCACATGCCCCGTCCTGCTGTTGAAGTGCCCGGCGTACTTCGTCGCAAGGGCATGCATCGCAGAACTCAGACAACCGACCTCGTCACAGAAGAGGAGGTGGACATGGTTCGTCATAAGACACCAGGCAAGAAGCGAGAGTCCCGGGGTCTCAAGCGTTCTGGAAAGAGCTTCGAGAAACGCTCGCCTGTCAACGTCATCCTCGAAGATTACCTGCCTACCGTTGCCTCTCAGCATAACGTGATAGTATCCAGACTCTGCGACCTTTCTTGACGTCCTCGGCATGCCCTCTCCTCTCCCTCAGTGGAAAGAAGATACCATCAGCGAAGGACTTTTCAACAAGCATCAAGGTTTTCGACAAATTGACAAATCAGGGTTCTTGGCGATTAGACCAATAGGGCGCAGCAGCACTGCCGAAGACGTCCCGCCGAACGGACGATCGTCGGCGTTTCAGACCCGTCCCAAAACGTCTGCACGAAATAACACGTCCCCAATGTGCACAAAAGGACGGCGCCGCAGATGCGACGCCGTCCAAAACCTGTCCCAAATAGTCTGAACGAAAAAACACGTCCCCAATTAGCAGGCTAGCGGGCGGCGGCCTGGAGCATGGCCTTGACCTCGGTGGCGGTCTTGAGCTTCATGACCTTCTCGGTGAGGGCGTCGGCCTCGGCCTTGGTCCACTCGGAGATGATGCGACGGGTGCGCAGGATGGACGGGGCGGAGACGGAGTACTCGCTCAGGCCGAAGGAGATGAGAACCGGGATGAGCAGCGGGTCGGCCGCGGCCTCGCCGCACATGCCCACCATGATGCCGGCCTTGTTGCCCTCCTCGATGATGCGCTTGAGCGAGCGCAGGACGGCGGGCTGGTAGACCTCGTAGAGGTAGCCCACCTTGTCGTTGCCGCGGTCGGCGCACATGGTGTAGCCGATGAGGTCGTTCGTGCCGATGGAGAAGAAGTCGCACTCGGCGGCGAGGTCGTCGGCGATGAGGGAGGCGGCGGGCGTCTCGATCATGGTGCCGACCTCGATGTCCTTGTTGTAGGCCACGCCGCGGGCGTCAAGATCGGCCTTGCACTCCTCGACGAGCGCCTTGACCTGGCGAATCTCGTCGATGTTGGTCACCAGCGGCACCATGATCTTGATGTCGCCGAAGGCGGAGGCGCGAAGAAGGGCCGTGAGCTGGACCTTGTACTGCTCGGGGTTGTTGAGGCAGTAGCGGACCGCACGGTAACCCATGAAGGGGTTCTCCTCCTTCTGGAGGTTCATGTACGGGATCTCCTTGTCGCCGCCCACGTCGAGCGTGCGGATGATGACCGGCTGGTTCTTCATGCGCAGCGCGACCTTCTGGTACGCGGCGAACTGCTCGTCTTCGCTCGGGAGCTCCTTGGCGTCCATGAAGAGGAACTCGGAGCGGAAGAGGCCGACGCCCTCGCAGTCGTGCTCGGCCGCGACGTTGGCGTCGTCCGGGTTGCCGATGTTGGCGACGAGAAGGACCTTGTCGCCGTCGCCGGTGACGGTGGGCTTGCCGCGATAGGCCTCGAGCGCCTGCTTCTCCTCGGCGAACTGCTTGGCCTTGGCACGGTAGTGGGCGAGGTCGTTGTCGTTGGGGTTCACCAGGACGCGGCCGCGGGAGCCGTCAACGATGACCATGTCGCCGCCCTTGACGTTCTTGGTGCAGTCCGCGACGGAGAGCACGGCGGGAATCTCGAGCGCGCGGGCGATGATTGCGGAGTGGGACGTGCGGCCGCCGGTCTCGGTGACGATGCCGGCCACGTTGTCCTTGTCGATGTCCGCCGTCATCGAGGGCGTGAGCTCGTGGACGACCACGATGGAGTTCTCGGGCAGCGTGGAGAGGTCGACGACCTCCTTGCCCAGCAGGTCGGCGAGAAGCCCGGTCTTGACGTCGGCGACGTCGGCGGCGCGCTCGCGGAAGAGCTCGTCCTCCATGTTGGAGAACATGTTGTAGTACATGTCATAGGCCTCGGAGACGGCCTGCTCGGCGCACATGCCGGCTTCGATGGAGCCGTTGACCATCTCCTGGATGCCCTCGTCCTCGGCAAACTCGATGTGGGCGCCCATGATGGCGGCGGCCTCCTCGCCCACGGTCTGCGTCATGCGCTCGATCTGGGCGTTGGTCTGCTCGATGAACTTGGCGACAGCGGCGCCGTAGCGCTGCTTCTCGTCACCGGCATCGTCCGGCTTGTGCGGGGTGAAGCTCAGGTCGGGCTCGACGGCCACGCGCGCGACGCCGATCCCGATGCCGTCAGATGCGTTAACTCCCTCGTACATGTTCTCCCCCATCCTTCTGGCCGAAAGCGGCCAAGCTGAACATTGTCTCGCCCCCGGGACCCGGGGACGGGATACCCCCACATGAGCGCGATACGCTATTGCTGCTTCTCGCCCTCCTCGACCGCGGCGGCAGCTGCCGCGCGGTCCTTGTTCGTCTGGATGTCCTGGGCGATGATGCCGGGAATGGCACGGCCCATCTTCTTGTAGAGCGCGGTGACCACGCGGTCGATCGTGGCGCGCTTTGCGATGCCCTTGCTCGCGGCGGTGGCGGTGCCGCACGCGGAGGCAAAGATGAGGGCGGTCTCGTAGTCGACGCCGCGCGTGACCTGCGAGAGGAAGCCGCCCACCATGGATTCGCCGGCGCCCGTGGCGTTGACGAGCTTGATCTTGGCGGTGGGG
>CALUJT010000058.1 GCA_944321005.1 uncultured Atopobiaceae bacterium
GGCCGCGCGCACCCCAAGCACACCGAGGGCGGCGACTTCCGCCAGGCAACCTACCGCGCCGTCCGTCAGGCGCTCATGGGCGCGCGCGAGCGCGGGGAGTGCCTGCTCCTGGAGCCGTGGTATCGCTTCCGCCTGACCGTGCCTGCCGACCGCGTGGGCCGCGCGCTCACGGACCTCACGCGCATGGCGGCCGTCTTCGAGGCTCCCGCGGCGTCCGGCGAGACGGCGCGCATCACGGGCGAGGTGCCTGCCTCCGAGGCGGGGGAGTACGCGCTCGAGGTCGCACGCTACACGGGCGGGCGCGGGCGCATCTCGCTGGAGCTTGCGGGCTACAGGCCCTGTCACAACGCGGAAGAGGTCATCGCCGCCGCGGCATACGACCCTGAGGCGGACCTCCCCAACACGCCGGACTCCGTGTTCTGCAGCCACGGTGCCGGCCACACCGTCAAGTGGTATGACGTCCCGGAGCACGCGCACACCGAGGCCGACCCCGCGCGCCTGCGCCCGTACCGCGCCGCGGACGCCGCGTTCTTCTCGAAATAGGGCAGAAGGGGCTGCCCCCTTGAATCACGTTCCGTGTCCGCGCCCCCTTTGAGGCTATGTACACTGCGCATATCGGGTGTGTACAGCCCGCTTGAGGTCCTTCTCGCATAGCCGCAGGTCAGGGGTATAGGCGAGAAGAACGCGCGGGTCGGGGACCGTACATACCAGGTATGTACGCTGCACATACCCTCAAAGGGGATACATGCTCTCAAAGGGGATGCGAGGAGCGGGGCGGTCGCTCGTCCGTCTCACACCAGGTCGTAGGGCATCTCGCGCGCGAAGAGGTAGAAGAGCGCGAGCGCGGGCCAGAGGATGGGCAGGTAGAAGTACGCCGCCCCCAGCACCACCAGGCGCAGCGCGTAGAACGCCACGCGCCGCGCCCCCGCGCGCTCGTGGGTCTCGCAGCTCATGCGCACGAACGAGCCTCCCGGCGTGGAGCCGCCGCGCAGCCAGGGGCGCACGCCCTCCACCCAGATAAACGCCGCGACGGTGAGCCAGAGAACCCACGGCTCGCCCTCCCAGCGCTCGCCGCCGGGGACGTTGTGCAGCGCGAGGGCTATGGCCGCCGCGGCCGTCACCGCCACGAGCGAGACGAGCGTCGTGTCCAGCCAGAGCGCCACGCCGCGGCGCACGATGCCTGGCGAGCGCGTGACCTCGCCCTCCTCGGCGAGCGCGCCGGGCGGCAGCACGAGGCCCAGCGCCGCCGAGCACAGCCAGCCCAGCGCCGCGCCGGAGGTGTTGTAGATGAGGTCGTCCACGTCCGCCGTGCGGTACGCGTAGTCGTAGATGCCAAAGAGTCCCGTGCCCTGCGCCGCCTCTATGCAAAGCGAGGCCAGAAAGCCCACGATCACCGACCGCCAGAAGCCCCAGCGCAGCAGGCGTCCCGCGATGAAGCCGAGCGGCATGAACAGCACAACGTTGAACGCGATCTGCGGCAGCGTGCTCACGCCCTCGCGCCGGAAGTCGTCCACGAAGGCGAGCGGGTCCAGCTGCCAGGGCACGCCGTAGGTGAAGCCGAGCCCCGTGCCTCCGCTCGGCAGCGGGTAGAGCGTGAAGCACCCCAGGCCCAGCACGTAGAGCACCGCGAGGTAGGTGGTGAGCGCGGAGCCAAACCGCAGCCTGCCGTCGCGGTGATAGAGCCACGCCAGGATGGGCAGCGTGAGCGCGGCCGACGCCAGCGGCCAGAGCGCCAGCGCCACGAGAAAGTTCTCGGTGTACCCGGAGAGGAAACGCCTGATGAGGTTCATGTGGTCCGTTCCTGAGATCGTCTCTGCGTGTTGCGCGACCCATTGTGGGCGAAGTCGTCCCGTCGCGCCATGGCAGTTCCTTACGTTTTGGAAAGGTCGTGTGCCCGCAAAGTCCGCGCTCGCTTCTCAGTGAAGCGCTATCATGTAGTGGAAACGTTTCCAATCAGGCGGAAGGGGAGTCCTCGCGTATGACCCTCGTTCTTCTCGTTGTCATCTACGTGGCCTTTGTTGGCCTGGGAATTCCCGACTCGCTCTTTGGCGCCGCGTGGCCGGCCATCTACGCGGACCTGGGTCTCCCGGTCTCCCTGGGCAGCGTCATCACCATGATCGTGAGCTGCGGGACCATCGTCTCCAGCCTCGCCTCCGCCGCCGTGATCAACCGCTTTGGCACCGGTCGCGTGACGGCGTTCTCCACCACGCTCACGGCAATCGCCCTCCTGGGCTTCTCGCTCGCGCCGAGCCTCGCGTGGCTGTGCCTGCTCGCCGTGCCCCTGGGCCTGGGCGCGGGCGCCATTGACACCGCGCTCAACAACTACGTGGCGCTGCACTATCACGCAACGCACATGAACTTCCTGCATTGCGCCTACGGCGTGGGCGTGACCATCAGCCCGTTCATCATGTCCGTGGCGCTCTCCTCCGGCACCTGGCGCGAGGGCTACCTCGGCGCCGCTGCCTGCCAGGCGGCGATCGCCCTTCTTACCATTGCCATCCTGCCGCTCTGGGGCAAGGTCGCCCACGTTCACGAGGAGCAGGGCGAGAAGGACGTGGAGCCCCGGACGGTGAGCCCCCTTGCGCTCGTTCGCCGCCGCGACGTGCGCCTTGCCTGCCTGATCTTCCTGGCGTCCGTGGCCATCGAGGGCATCTGCAACTCCTGGGGCACGAGCTACCTCGTCAACGCGCGCGGCATGGGGGCCGGGGACGCCGCTGGCATGATCACGGTCTACTACGTGGGCGTGACGGCCGGACGCTTTCTCTCCGGCGTGCTCGCCAACCGCCTCTCGAGCAAGCAGCTCGTGGGGCTGGGGCAGCTCATCACCCTCGCCGCCGTGCTCGTGCTGCTGGCGCCGCTTCCGCTCTCCGCCGCCCCGGCGGGCCTCTTCCTCGTGGGGTTTGGCAACAGCCCGCTCTACCCCAACATGCTGCACCTCACGCCGCGCCTCTTTGGCCGCGAGCTCTCGCAGTCGGTCATCGGCGTTCAGATGGCCGCGTCCTACGTGGGCTCGCTCGCGCTCGCGCCGCTCTTTGGCGTGGTGGGGCAGGCCCTCGGGTTCTGGCTCTTCCCCGTGGCGCTGCTCGGCTTAAGCCTCGTGGTGATCGCGGCCTTCGTCGGCCTCATGGTGCTCAAGGGCTGGGAGCCGCGCCGCATCTGCTAGCCTTCTGCTAAAGGGGGACGTGTTTTTTCTCGCAGAACGTTTGGGACAGGTTTCGTCGCGGCGAGGCCGTGCCCCAAGAGGGTCTAGCAAACCTGTCCCAAACGCTCTGCGAGAAAAAACACGTCCCCAAAGTGCAGGAGGGGGCGGTGTCGCGTGCGCATCTACAAGGGCAATCCCGAGCTAGTCTTCCGCGGCAGGGTCGCACCGTGGTACGGCGTCCTCTCCGGCGTGGTGGCCGCTGCGGCGGCGGTGCTGGCGCTGCAGCCGGGGATGCCCGCCTTTGTGCCTGCCGTCGTGCTGGTGGCCGCCGCGATCTTCCTCTGGCCCATCGTGGTCCGCAACCGCGTGGAGCTCTACGCCAACCGCCTGGAGATCGTCTTTGGCTGGGGCCGCACGATCATCCCCTATGACCACGTGCGCGACGTGCGCCGCTCCGTCGGCGCGCTCGTACCGGACGAGTTCACCGGACACGTGGCCGCCGCCTCGACGGACGCGGTCTTCATCGACGCGCCCGTGGACGGCGACGCCGTGGTCTCTGTCCTCGGCAGCGACCACCTGGTGGCGGAGCTGCGCCGTCGCGCCGGGCTCAACGCGCCGGCGCCCTCGCCCGCGACGCCCGAGCCTACGCCAGCTTCCGCGCCGCCACGGCAAAGGTAAGCGGGATGCGCGGCGCGCCCGCGGGCATGGTCCAGCCCTCCGGCGTCTCCTCGAGGCAGGGGAGCGACTGCCACTCGGCAAACGGGCTCTCGCGGAAGTCCTCGATCGCAAGGCCGGCTGCCAGCAGGTCGCCCAGGATCTCCTGAAAGTCGTGGTTCCAGTTGTGCGCGCTCGTGTGCGCGATGGCGCCGGCCGATCCGGGCACGTAGCTGCCGCCGTCCTCGTAGTCGTCGACGCTGCCGGAGAGGTAGTCGGCGTGCACCTCGAGCGACTCGTAGAGCAGGGCGCCCAGCAGCGGGTGGTCGTCTCGGACCACGAGAAGGCCCCCGGGAGCGAGCAGCCGCGCGATTGACTGCGCCCAGCTCGAGAGCTCCGGTAGCCACTGGAGCGCACCCGTGCCCGTGACCACGACGTCGAAGGTCCGGTCGATGGCGTCGGCGGCAAACCGCGCGTCCCCCTCGACGAAGGTGACACTCGCCCCGGCCCGCCCCGCGATGAACCGCGCCTGCTCGAGCGAGGCGGGGGAGAAGTCCAGCCCCCAGACCTCGGCCGCGCCTAGGCGCTCCCAGCAGAGCGTGTCCGTCCCGATGTGGCACTGAAGGTGCAGCACGGAGCGACCCGCGAGCCCATCCGGCCCCAGGTGGGGGCGCAGGACCTCGAAGTCGCGCCGTGCGACGGGAGAGACGTACGACCGGTCCGCCACCAGCCGCTCGACCTCGTAGAACGGCGAGGCGGCGTGCACCGTGGCCCGGTCGTCCCAGTTGGCGCGGTTCTCGGCCACGCGCCAGTCGTTCTTCTCGTCCATGCGCCTCTCCCTCTAGGTGCCGAGTTGGCCAACGGGGTTGGCGAGCTTCCAAAGGAGCCCTCCCGGCATGATGGCGCGCTCGGCCTCTTCCCGGGAGCGCAGCTCGACGAGCCGGCATCCCGAGGGGCGAGCGTCAAGAAGCACGCGGATCCGGGGCAGCTGCTCGTCCGGGAAGCGCCGCACGTAGTGGACGAACTCGGGGTCGAGCTCCGTCTCCTGCCAGGGCAGGTCCTCGCGCGCCTTGCCGATGCGCGCCCGGATTCCCTCGAGGCACACCTCGACCGGCAGATCGAGAAGCGTGACGACGTCTGCGCGCTCGATGCGCGAGGGAAGCGTCCGAAGGTAGGTCCCGTCGATGATCCAGCGCCCCTGGGACACGAGCTCCTCGTGCGCGGCATCAAACGCGGCCCTCGTCACGTGGCCGCCGTCGGGGAGGTGCCAGAGCATGTCGAGGTAGTGGAGCGGCAGGCCAGAGAGGTCGCGCAGCGCCCGAGCGAGCGTCGACTTGCCCGAGCCCGGGCTCCCTATGATGGCGACGCGTCTCAAAGCCCTCCTCCTCCAGTTGCGATGGGGCAGAGAGTATACATTGGCCTCGGGCACGCTACAATGCCGCCAGAGCGGCGAAGGGAGACCAGCATGGCAATCGAGCGCGTGGCGATTCTCGGCAGGGGAGCGGTGGGCCTGCTCTACGGGACCATTGCCGATAAGAACCTCGGACCGGGAGCCGTCCGGTACGTGATGGACGACGCTCGCTACGCGCGCCACGCCGGCGAGTCCGTGACCGTGAACGGCGAGCAGTGCCGCGTGCGCACCGTCCCCGCGAGCGAGGCCGAGCCCGTCGACCTGGTGATCCTTGCGATCAAGGCGCCCGGCCTGCCGGTGGCGCTCGACACCATGGAGCGGCTCGTGGGGCCGCACACGGCCATCGCGTCGCTGGTCAACGGCGTCACGAGCGAAGAGCGCATCGCCGAGCGCTTTGGCTGGGAGCGCACCGTGCTCTCCGTGGCGCAGGGCATGGACGCCGTCTTCATCGGGTCGGACATGACCTACAGCCATCCCGGCGAGATTCGCTTTGGCGCGGCGCCGGGGACGGCTCCGGGCGTGGTCGAGGACGTGGCCGACCTTTACGCCCGAGCGGGCATCCCGCACGTGGTGGAGAGGGACATCCGCCATCGCATGTGGACGAAGCTCATGCTCAACGTGGGCATCAACCAGGTCTGCATGGTCTACGGCGGTACCTACGGCACCGCGAGCGAGCCCGACAGCGAGCAGAATCGCTGCTTCGTGGCCGCCATGCGCGAGGCGCTCGCGGTGGCGCGCGCAGAGGGCGTTGACGTGACCGAGGCGGACCTCGCGCAGATGGCCGCGCTCGTCGTCTCGCTCGACCCGGACGGCATGCCCTCGATGGCGCAGGACCGCATCAACGAGAAACCCACCGAGGTCGAGGAGTTCTCCGGTACCGTGATTCGGCTGGCGGAGAGGCACGGCCTGCTCGTGCCCACCAACCGCTGGCTCCACGAGCGCATCCGCGAGCTCGAGGCCGGCTTCGCATCTGCGAATTGGGGACAGTCCCCAATTCACAGAAAGGTTTGATATCAATCATTTGTGTAAATTGGGGACTGTCCCCAACTTACAGAATCAGCGCAGCACGGACGTGGCGATGTAGGCCGCGTAGAGCACCACGAAGACCACGCCGTTGGCGCGGCTCATCTCGTGGCGGCGCCCGATGAAGGCAAACCCCACGAGCGCGAGCGAGAAGATCGCGAGAAGCGCCAGGTCCACGTTGTACGCGACGTCGTAGGGAATGCTGGCGAAGAGCGCCGGCCCGCCCATGACGAGCAGCAGGTTGGAGATGTTGGAGCCCACCACGTTGCCCACGGCGATGTCGGAGTTGCCACGGAAGGCGGCGACCACGCTCGTCACGAGCTCGGGAAGGCACGTGCCCAGCGCCACCACGGTGATGCCGATGACGCGCTCGGAGATGCCCATCGCGGAGGCTATGGCGGTCGCGTTGTCCACTACGAGGTCCGCGCCAAACTTGAGCATGGCGATGCCCACGGCAACCATCACGAGGCTGCGGAAGAAGACGGGCTGGGGCTCAACGTCCTCGCCCGCCTCGTCCTTCTCGCCCGCGCCCTCGGCGAGGCCCACCCTCACGGTCCGCGCCACGAAGGCGGCGAAGGCGACAAGGAGGACCACGCCCTCGATCATCGTGACCTGACCTCCCGTGTTGGCGAGAAGCGCGAGCAGCCCGCACGCCGCCACGCTCACGGGAATCTCGAAGCGCTGGGTGCTGCGCGAGAGCGCGACGGGGGCGATGACCGCGGAGAGTCCCAGGATGAGAAGCAGGTTGGCAAGGCAGCTGCCCACCACGTTGCCAAAGGCCATGTCCGCGTGGCCGCCCACGGCGGAGGTCACGCTCACGACGAGCTCGGGGAGCGACGTGCCTATGGCCACGATGGTGAGGCCCGCCACGCGGTCCGGGACGCCGAGGCGCCGCGCGATGCTGCACGCGCCGTCAACGAGGAAGTTGGCGCCAAAGACGAGAAGGGCGAACCCGATTGCGATGACGAGGAGGCTGAGGAGCACGTCGGTCCTTTCTGGGCTGGGGCTGATGCCACATTTAGTATTCCATGGGCCGATATCGCTCCATTCCGGGTCGCGGACCGACTCCCAAGCGAATTCATAAATCGGCCGACCATACAACACCCGGCGCTTGGGGCAAGATTCGCGATGGAGAGGGCGGTGTTGTATGGTCGGCCTTGGTACAGAACGCCGGAGGCTACGGTCGGCGCCTCGAGACGAAGACCGCATATGCCACGAGGGCGATGCCCACGCCCGTCATGGCGAGAAGGACGCCGGCGGCGAAGGACTCGTCCCCGGCGCCGGGGAGCTCGTCCTTTGCCTGCGTCGAGCTCTGCGCCTGGTCCTGCGACTGCTGATGGTCGGATGGTCCCTCGCTGGGCTTCTGGTCCGGCGCGGGCCTCGGGTTCGGGTCGGGGTTTGGCGTCGGCTCGGGGTCGGGCGTGGGTTCCGGCTCCGGCGTCGGCTCGGGGTCGGGCGTGGGTTCCGGCTCGGGATCCGGCTCGGGCGTCGGCTCGGGGTCCGGCTCGGGGTCCGGCTCGGGCTCCGGATCTGGCGTCGGCTCGGGATCCGGCTCCGGATCGGGATCCGGCGTGGGGTCAGGACTCGGGTCCGGCGTCGGCTCCGGATCGAGATCCGGGTCCACGACGGGCGGCTCCTCGGTCCCCGCCGGCAACGCGAGCACGCCGTTGTTGCCCAGGCGCGAGGCGAGCCGCACGCCACCGCCCTCCACGTCCGTCACGCCCAGGCGCTCCACGTAGGGCGCGCTGCCCGTGGCGTTGGGGTCCTTCTCGAGCGTTCCCAGCTCAACGGGTCGCACGTAGCGAGGGGTCCCCGCGAGCGCCACGCACTGGCCGTCGCGGACGACGAAGCGCGCGCCTATCTGGCTGGCGTCGAGCGCCACGACGTAGGGCTCCCAGCCCTGCTCCACGCTCGCCGGCGCCGTCGCGTCCGCGGAGGGGAGGCTCGCCGTGTAGATGGTCCGCGGGAAGTAGTACGTGCCTCCGGCCTCGGGCAGCTTCGTCAGAGGCTCATAGCCGCTTGCGCCGCGCACGTAGAGCGGGGTGTCTCGCGAGAAGGCGTAGTAGGAGTTGGTCTGCGCCGCCCAGGCGCTCGCCACGGCTCCCGCCTCGGCGTCGTCGCCGGAGCCAGAGAACGCGCTCGCATAGAGGAGCCTCCTCCCGTCCGCGCCCGCGCTCACCGGGGCGCCCGTCGCCGCGGAGAGCTCCTCGTCGCTCACCAGCTCTCCCGCGTCCATGCGCTCGAGCAGGGCCTCCACGTCCGGCGTCGGCGCCACCTCGTAGGCGAGCCTGAGCGGCGCCACGTCCTCCCCGCCGTCGAGCGCCATCGTGGCCGACCCGTCGGCCGCCGCGGACACGTCCACCCGTCGCGCCGGCACCGCCTCAACGGGGACGGAGAGCAGAAGCGTCTGCCGCCCGGAGGAGAGGTCAGTCTCGACCATCACCACAAAGTCGTAGAGCGTGACGTCGCCGCCCGTGTACTGATTGGGCAGGCTGCCTATGTAGAAGTACGTCTCGCACGCCGCGGTGGCGCCCGCCGCCTGCGCCGCCTCGATTTTGGCTCGTACGTCCTCTGGCGCACGCTCCCGCCAGTCGCCGTCCGCCGCGGCATCGACCTCTGCCTGAGTGGCAAAGGCGTACGGACGTCCGTCGATCGGCACCATCTCGTGCGCGGCGTTGACGTACCAGCTCGCGTGGTTGGAGAACGTGACGTCGTCGGTATAGGAGAACTGCCCGTCCCGGAGGGCGTCGTAGAAGAGGTCGTAGGCGGCATAGCCCAGGTCGTAGCGCGAGTTCATGGCCTCCACCAGATAGGCGAACTCGTGCGCGGCCTCGATGTCGCCCGGGTCCGCCAGGCTGATCTTCACGGCCTGCGCCGCCAGCGCCCCGTCCAGCAGGCGGTCCCCGTACACGATGCCGCTCACGCGCGAGACCTCCATCCCGGCGCCCACCGGGTCGGACACCGTGACGCGGCTGCCGCCCGGCCGCTCGTCCCCCGGCCCGCCCGAGGCGGGGGCGGTGTAGACGATGCCCAGCGAGCGGTCCACCACGGTCCCGAAGGCCCACGAGAGCGCGGAGGCGCTGTGGGCGGAGAGGAAGTCGTCCACGACGCTGAGCTGCGCGGGGTCACCGGCGTCGAGCAGCCCGGCAGCGGTGGGGAAGGTCACGTCCTCGGGCACGATCCCGTAGCTGCCGGAGCCGTAGAGCGCAAGCGTCACGTCCTTCTCGCCCTGCGCGGAGGCGCGCTCGAAGGCCTCCGCGGCCTCGGCGAGGTTGTCGTTGAGGTTGACCCCTGAGGTCACGATCGGGTGATGCTCCTGCTCGTGCGCGGTCTCCAGCAGGTAAGCTGCGGCGTCGCTCGTGTCCAGACCGGTGGAGAAGAACGTGAGCTCGCGGTCCGCGCCCCAGGCGGCGTTCACGCGCGACACGGCGTCGCGCATGGTGAGCATGGTGGCCAGCATCGCGTCCGTGCCGTAGCCGTTCTCGCGGCTCCCCGGCAGCGGCCCCAGGAAGCCGTCGGCGGACCCCGTGTAGGCGGGCGGGTTCGAGAAGGCCACGTTTGCCATGGACGGGATCGAGCGGCCCATCACGCAGAGCACGGGGAGGCGCCCCCCGGAGCCGGCGTCGCCCGCGGCCGCCTCGAGCACGTCCCCGGCCACGCTCACGGCACGCTGCAGGTAGGAGCCCGTCCCCAGTGTCGCGGCCGCTGTGGCCGAGCCGTCCGCGGCGGTTGCCACGACCTCGAGCGAGCCTCCGGTGAAGCTGACGTAGCGCCCCTCATCGTCCGGCTCGTACGCGGCGAGCGGCATCATGGTGACCACCTGGGAGTCGTAGCCTATGACGGACACGCGCGTGGTCGCGCCGTCGCCGTCGTTCTCTGCCATGAGGCGCGCGATGGCGGAGTTGAGGGCGTCGGCGAGGTAGGCTCCCTGGGGCCTGCCCCCGTAGGTCATGTCCGCGAGCAGGCGGTTGGTGCTCACCACAAAGACC